>WFQV01000192.1 GCA_015486905.1 Melioribacteraceae bacterium
GTATTAAAGGATAAAGTATAAATCTTAATTGTTTAAAGGTTTATAGTAGCAAATAATACCCTAGCTTTAACTTGGATAAAGATGTATTATTGTATAAGTTTAAAATGATTTTTTAAAATCTTGAAGATTTATTTTAAATTTTTTTATCAATAATTCTACTGTGCAGGAGGCTTTATGGCAAAACAAAGCAGAAGAGATTTCCTTAAAACAGCCTCATTTATCGGCATATCCGCAGCCGGACTTTCCACAAAAACCAAAGCAGAAGAAAAATTCAAATTATCCGAAGACCGCATCGGCGTTCTGGTGGATAGTACGAAATGTATCGGTTGTAGGAGTTGTGAATGGGCATGTAAGGAAGAACACAATTTGCCCAATATGCCATTGGAAAATTACCATAATGATAGAAGTGTTTTTGAAAAAGAACGGAGACCTAGCGATAAGGCACTTACTGTGGTAAATGAATTTAAGGTGGCTAAACTTAATATTGATGTGAAAGTTCAATGCATGCACTGCGAAGACCCGGCGTGCGTCTCAGCTTGCATAGTACATGCATTTACTAAAACCCCGGAAGGACCTGTAATTTGGGATACTAATAAATGTATTGGCTGTCGTTATTGCATGGTTGCTTGTCCTTTCCAAATTCCTGTTTTTGAATACTCAAAAGCTATTGCACCGAACATTTTGAAATGTGATTTTTGTTACACAAACAGAACTTCCAAGGGAAGATTGCCCGCTTGTGTGGAAGCCTGCCCTGTAGAAGCGCTGACGTTCGGTAAGAGAAAAGATTTGGTTGAAGTAGCGCATAACAGAATAAAAGAGAAGCCCGACAAATATTTTGACCATGTTTACGGTGAACATGAAGTGGGCGGAACATCTTGGCTTTATTTAAGTCCCGTGGATTTCAAAAAGATTGATTTTCCTGTGCTCGATACTGAACCCGCCCCGGGTGTTACCAAGGAAATTCAACACGGAATCTTCCGTTACTTTGTTCCCCCTGTAGCTCTTTATGCTTTATTGGGCGGAATAATGTGGATTACTAAACCCGACAAAGAAAAGAAAAAGGGGGAGGTGTGAGATGCGAGAGATTATGAAACCCACACCGTTAAAAGCTAAGTTCTTTTCGCCCGGAACTATTATTGTTTCAATATTTGCTTTGAACGGTTTAGTTTTCTTAGCGCTTAGATTTTTTTATGGGTTAGGCGCTGTTACTAATTTAGATATTCAACACCCATGGGGAATTTGGATTGCGATTGACGTTGCCTCCGGTGTTGCACTTGCTGCAGGCGGATTTACAACAGCAGCATTAGGTCACGTAATACACCAGGAAAGGTATGAGGTGATACTAAGGCCTGCTCTTTTAACGGCAATGCTTGGCTACACTTTTGTAGCTATGGGAGTGTTTATAGATATAGGGCGCTGGTATTATATTTGGCATCCTTTAGTCTACTGGAATCCGAATTCTCCTCTTTTTGAAGTAGGTATTTGCGTAATGACTTACTTAACTACCCTTTATATTGAATTCCTTCCCGTAGTTACCGAGCGGTACATTGGTAATTTGAATTTTAAAGGGATGCTTGCTTTTTTAAACAAGCCTTTAGATTCTCTTTTAAGATGGCTTGACAGGAATTTAGCCAAATCTATGTTTGTTTTTGTTATTTTGGGAATAGTCCTTTCTACCCTGCATCAATCATCGTTGGGAACTTTAATGGTAATAGCTACATCTAAAATGCATCCTTTATGGCATACCCCGATTCTTCCCTTGCTGTTTTTACTTTCGGCAATTATGGTAGGACTACCAATGGTTATTTTTGAATCCATTTTAGCATCGTGGTCATTTAAGTTTGAGCCTGAAATGGATGTCCTAAAAAGCTTAGGCAGAATAACCGGTCCTCTATTGGCTGTTTATCTCGGTTTCAAATTAGGTGATATGGTAATCAGGGGAACGTTTGTTTATCTTTCAACCATTGATGTGAACAGCGTAATGTTTACAATTGAACTTCTATTCGGTGTAATTATTCCTATGAGAATGTTCTTTTCCGAAAAGATATTAAGTTCGAAATTAGGACTTTTTATAGCCTCCACGTTGGTTGTTTTAGGTGTGGCATTAAATAGGATAGACAACTTTTTGGTTGCTTATAATCCCCCATATGCCGTAAGGTCTTACTTCCCGTCCTTCGGTGAAATATCAATTACATTAGGGTTTATTTCGATGTTAGTACTTCTTTACAGAGTCTTTGTAATTAACTTCCCCGTCATTAGCAAACCCGATAAGAGTCTGATGCCTGTCTCAAAATATAATATAAGGGGAGGAAAACAATGAAAAAGATAATTTATTTAGTATGGATATTACTATTTGTTAGCGGAATAACATTTTCTCAAACAAAGGCTTCGCATGCGAACAAGAAAGGGTTGGCATGTAACACATGTCATATGTGTGAAGTCCCAACCACAGAAAAGCCGTGCTTGGTACCATGCCCAAGGGAAAAGATGACAAATGCCGCTTTCAAACTTGAAGATGCTCCTGATGAAATAACAATTGACGATTTGGAAAATATGTATGGTCCGGTACAGTTCCCGCACAAGCTACATGCAGAAATGGCACAAATGAGTGGCGGGTGCGTTACTTGTCACCATTACAATACAACAAGTCTTGAAATACTTTCTTGCAGCGATTGTCATAGCGAGAAAAGGAAGCGGAGCGATATTTCAAAGCCCGATTTGAAAGGAGCGTATCACCAGCTATGCCTTTCTTGTCACCGCGAGTGGAGTCATAAAACGGAGTGCGTTTCCTGCCATACACCGAAAATGAAAGGGAAAAATGTTAAGCTAACCAAAAAGGTTTTTCCCAAAGAACATCCTAAGGTAGTTAAGCCTGACAAGATAATTTTCAAGACAATGAATGAAGATGGACCAATTGTTACTTTCCATCATAAAAGTCATAACGAGCTTTATGGATTTAATAATTGTTCAACATGCCATCAAAATGAAACCTGCGTCGCTTGTCATGATGTTCAAAAGAAAGATATTGTAACGAGTTCAAATGGCGAGAAGGTTAAAACAATAATTCAGAAGAAAGAGAACGACCACGCACTTTGTAAAAAATGCCACGACACGGAAGATGTTGATAATTGCTCGACATGTCATAAGGACAAAGTAGCAAAACCCTTTAATCACAAAGAGGCTACCGGTTGGGCGCTGAATAAATTCCACAAGAAACTTAAGTGTATTGCTTGTCACGGACTTAAGAAGCAATTCACCAAATTAGACAAGAGTTGTAATTCTTGCCATTCGAACTGGAACCAAGATAATTTTAACCATTCGATAACGGGGTTAAAATTAGATGATACACACAAAGATTTTTACTGCGTTAATTGCCATCCTAATCGGGAATTCGATAAGAAACCCGTTTGTTCGGAATGCCATGACGATAAATCTTTTCCCAAGCAGGTTCCGGGAAAATTTGTTAAATTAAAGTAACATTATGAGTATTAAAATAAAAATAAATAGGATTAGCTTAAAACTTATCGGCGTTGTGGCACTGGTGACCATTATTATTATTGGTATTTATTCCTATTTTAGTCTGCAGAACCAAAAAAATGCCCTTCAAAAGGAATTCGAAAATCACGCTGCTAAAATTTCGGAAACCATTGTTAAAAGTACTCGCCTCAGCATGTTGGAAAACGATAGACCACAAATGCTTAATATTATTAAAACTATCGGTGAGGAACCATGCATACGGGAAATAAGGGTTTTTAATAAAGAAGGGGTTATTATTTATTCTAATGATTCTACCTTAATTGGCACCTTGGTAGATAAAAAAGCAGAAGGGTGCTATGCATGCCACAACGCCGACCATCCTTTGGAAAAGCTACCTATTCACAAAAGGACTCGAATATTTAGCCTTAACCCCGATTCTTCAAGAATATTAGGAATAATGACCCCTATTTACAACGAGCCCTCTTGCTGGAATGCTTCGTGCCATGTTCACCCCCGCACTAAAAAGGTCTTAGGTGTTTTGGATGTTACAATGTGCCTGAAAGACGTTGATAAAGCACAACAAGAAGCCGAAAGGAATTTAATTATTTTTGCCGTGGTTTCCGTGATAATGCTCAGTTTAATAATAGGCTTTTTTGTTAGACGGATAATAGGCAAGCCTGTAAGTGAACTTTTGACCGCAACAAAAGAAGTTAGTAGTGGAAATTTGAATTACTCAATTGAGAAATTAAGTAATGACGAGTTGGGGCAGTTGGCAAGGGCATTTAATAATATGACGAAAAAACTTGCACAAGCAAGAATGCAACTTTTTCAATCGGATAAAATGGCTTCTTTGGGAAGACTCGCCGCCGGCGTTGCTCACGAAATAAATAATCCGCTTACAGGTGTGCTTACTTACAGTAGCTTCTTGCTAAAACGTACAAAGGATAACCCCGAATTTCAGGAAGACCTAAAAGTTATTGTTAAAGAAACAAAACGAAGTCGTGAAATTGTTAAAAGTCTTCTCGATTTTGCAAGACAATCCGTACCTAAAAAAAGCAAAGCTGATATTAACAAGATTATTGAGACCTCCGTTAATGTGGTTAAAAATCAACTTGCAATTAAAAAAGTCAACTTGGAAAAAGACTTGGCTAATAATCTCCCTTCTGTAACGGTTGATGCTAATCAAATTCAGCAAGTCTTTATTAATTTAATAGTTAATTCCGCTGACGCAATAGAAAACGAGAAAGGAATAATTAAAATAAAAACATCTTTGGTTAGGTTGGCACCCAAGGGAGTTGCTCAAATTAAAAACGCAGTATGTCCCAAACGTCATGACTTAATGGACAATGAGATTAAAATTGAAGGTATGCCCACCGTTAAACTGAAAGCCGTTAAAGATGACAAAACAGTAATTATTAATTTTGATCCCATTTACGGCAGCCACAGGCATATTATTTCCAATAATTCTTTGGATTTAAGAGATGCTAATATTCTTTGCCCCAAATGTGATGTCTCTTTAATTGACAAAGACAATGTGTGTCCTGTTTGCGGCTCCAAAATTTTCAAGTTCGAAGTTCCTCCTTACGGCTTTTTTGAAGCGTGTACGAATTTTGAATGCAATTGGGAACGGTGGAAAGTTCTTGACGACGCCGGAGAAAAAGATTATGTGAAAATTTCAATTGCTGATAACGGAAAAGGAATTCCCCAAGAAGATTTAACTAGAATATTTGAACCGTTTTTCAGTACTAAGGGACAAAAAGGAACAGGTTTAGGGTTGGCTGTTATTTGGGGAATTATCGATAACCACGACGGAACCATTGCCGTAAAAAGCGAAGTGGGTAAAGGTACGGAATTTATAATTAGAATACCGGTATAGTATAAATGAAATTTATCGACATATTGGCTATTGATGACGAGCAGGTTATTAACGATGCTATTAAGCGGATTTGTGCGACGGAAGATTTAAGCGTCCAAACGGTGACAACTGCAGAAGAAGGACTTGAACTTTTGTCTAAGGAGAAATTTCGTTTAATCGTTAGCGATATTATGCTGCCGGGTTTGGATGGGTTTCAATTTTTGGATGAACTAAACAGCAGAAGCATTAAGACTCCTGTCATTGTTATTTCAGGTTTCTCCACAATTGAGAACGCCGTTACAGTTCTCAAGAAAGGGGCTATCGATTTCCTTCCCAAACCATTCACTTACGAAGAATTGATGAGTGGAGTTCATAGGGGATTGGAATATTCTAACATTTTAGAAAGAATTTCATCGCAAAAACCCTTAGAAACGGATAACAGTATTTTTAACATTGATAGCGATATTCATTATGTTCCTTGTCCCCCCAAATACTACAGATTGGCTCATATTAGTTGGTTGAATATTACCATAGAGGGGACGGCAATAATAGGAACGTCGGATTTATATTTGCGGACAATCAAAACCGTTTCGAAAATAGAGCTTTTGGAGCCTGAAGAAAATATTTATCAAGGGATAAGTTGTGTGCAAATTTATGGCTCCGATGAATTGCAACATCCTCTTTTAGCTCCGGTTAGCGGTAAAATAATAGAACGGAACGAAAATTTGTTAAAAAATCCCTCATTATTAGAAAAAGACCCTTATTTTAAAGGTTGGATTTATAAAATAATTCCCACTGATTTGGAATACGAAAGAAAATTTTGGGAAGTTTGTAGTAGTGAAATAATATGAGTCTAAAATATTAAATTAGATAAATTATGAAAAGGAGAGAAGGATGGCACTATTTGTATTAGCTGTAATCGTTTTTGTAATAGCCGATATTATTATCCGCATTGCAATGCAAAGAGTGGGACAACAAAAACTTAAAAAAGAACGGGAGAAAGTTCTTGAAGAAAGTATTCGCTTGGACTTTTCAACAGAGTCAAAAACTCTTAAGCGAGCAGAAGTCCCTAATCCCAAAGCCCGAATTCTTTGTGTTGATGACGAGCCAATCATCTTGGATAGTTTCCGTAAAATTCTTGTGCTCGATGGTTATTCGATAGATACAGTAGAAACCGGACAAGAGGCACTCGGCCTAATTCAAAAAAATAATTATGATTTTGTCTTTACAGATTTAAAAATGCCAGAAATGGACGGCGTGGAAGTAACAAAAGCAGTTAAACATCTCCGCCCGGATATCGACGTCGTAATTATTACCGGCTACGCTACTGTTGAAACCGCTGTTGAAACTATGAAATACGGTGCAATGGATTACGTCCAAAAACCTTTTACCGAAGACGAACTGTTGGAGTTTGTTAAAAAATTACTTGTTAAAAGAGAAGAAAAACTTAAGAAACAAGCTAAACCACAGGTTCACATTACAAACGTTGAAAATCTTGCTGGTTTTAAAATGGCGGAATTTGCAATCCCAGGCGGCGTATTTATTTCGGATGGGCATTGTTGGGCAAGCCTTGAACCCGAAGGTGAGGTTAAAGTTGGGATTGACGACTTTGCTAAGAAGCTGATTGGTAGAATCGATAATATTACTTTCCCGAATCTCGGGATGCAAGTAAAGAAAGGACAACATCTTTTTACTATTTCCCAAGGAACACGTTCAATAGCATTTAATTCTCCTGTATCCGGTAAGGTAATTGAAATTAATGAGGAACTAAAAGCAGAGCTTTCCCGCCTTGAATTTACTCCATACCACGAAAACTGGGTTTGTATGATTGACACCGAGAATATTGAAGAAGAGATTAGAGAGTTGAAAATTGGCAAAGCCGCTGTTGCAAAGTTTGAAGAGGATTTAAGTAAAGTTCAAGAATTGAACGAAAAACTAAGAACAAGTAAAGAAGAATATCATGAACCCGATGTGATTGATATTGGCGAAATGGAGAAATTAGATAACAACGCTTGGCAAAAGTATGTTGACGAGTTCTTTGCCGCTTAATAGTATTTAAAATCAATTGAAAAGGCCGCTTTAACGGGCAGCCTTTTTCATTTTAAAAAGAAAGAATTATCTAACTAAGATCTAATAAATATTGTGCTCCTTGCCGGCGCCTGACAAAAAAAACGAAGTTTTGATTAAGGATACTATTCAGCACTTTTGAAGATGTTCATTTTTCAAACCTATTCATCCTTTCCCTCCTTCCATTCATGGATGATTGGATGGTTGGATATTGTGCCCTCATTGCGATTCCACATTATACTGGGGAATGCAGACAATCCATTCATTCAATCCAATCATGCCGATGCACCTTTGTACCTTTGAACCTCTAAACTTCTAAACCGCCGAAGGCGAACTAAACCCCTAAACGAAGACCGAATGAATTACGATTGAAGAGTAATAAGTCTTAAGTGACGAGTCTTAAGTTACCAGCCTCCAGAAAAGCCACGAATGCACGAATTTTATTCAACCAAGAAC
>WFQV01000193.1 GCA_015486905.1 Melioribacteraceae bacterium
TTAACCCCGAGCTTCAGCTCGGGGTTAGGACGAGAGAAAAAACTAAAGTGTTTTGGCGCGATTTTTGGTTTTGCTCGTTTGGGGAAGATAAAAATCGTGACAAAACTTCGTAGGGAAATAATCGGATGAAATAAAATATTTTGTAAAAAGCTCGGTAGGAGCGACATCTCATTAAACCCGAGTTTTATCTCGAGGAGAATGAAAGAAACGAATAAGCATTAATTCACAAATTAAAAAAACAAGAGGAAAAATGAGCGTAACGGTTTTAGTAGGCAGCCAGTGGGGCGACGAAGGAAAGGGAAAGGTTGTTGATATTCTTAGCGAACATTACGATGTAGTGGTTCGTTACCAAGGCGGTGCAAACGCCGGGCACACTATTAAAATAGGTGAAAAGCAATTTATTTTTCATCTTATCCCGTCGGGAATTTTGCACGACAATGTAACGTGTGTAATAGGTAACGGCGTAGTTGTTGACACTAAAGCTCTTCTGGACGAAATCGATTTCTTGAAAAAGAACGGTTACGAAATAGAAGGCAGACTGCTTATTAGCCAAAACGCTCATTTAATAATGCCTTACCACAAATTGTTGGATTCAATTTCCGAGAGCGGTGAGAACAAAATAGGAACAACCGGAAGAGGAATCGGTCCGTGTTACATTGACAAATACGCAAGGAAAGGGATTAAAATAATTGACCTTTTGGACAAAGAAGAACTCGCAAAAAAAATTAAACGAAATCTTGAAGAGAAGAACAATCTTCTTAAAAATGTTTACCACCGCGAGGAATTGGATGTTGATAAAATAATAGAAGAATACTCGGCATTCGACGAAGCAATTGACCCTTACATTACTGACGTTCCTAATTATTTAAACAGAGCCATTGAGGAAGGGAAGTCAATTTTAATGGAAGGAGCACAAGGTGCCTTGTTAGACGTTGACCACGGGACTTACCCTTACGTTACATCTTCCAACCCCACTTCAGGCGGCGCTTGTACGGGTACAGGGATTCCTCCGACGAAAATTACCGATGTTTTCGGAATAGTGAAGGCTTACACCACACGTGTGGGATTGGGACCTTTCCCAACCGAACTCCTTGATGAGACAGGTGAAAAGTTGCGTACAATCGGTGCCGAATACGGTGCAACTACCGGGCGTCCAAGGCGCTGCGGATGGTCCGATGCTTTCCTGCTTAAATATTCGGCTACGATTAACGGTATTTCGAAAGTAGCAATCACAAAGTTAGACGTTCTCAGCCACTTCGACGAAATAAAAGTCTGCGTAGGTTACGAACTGAATGGTAAAAAATTAAACACTTTCCCTGCAACAGCCGGCATACTTGAGAAAGTAAAACCAATTTACGAAACACTCCCCGGCTGGCAACAAGATATTACAAAAGCAAAAAGTTACGACGAATTGCCCACCGAGACGAAAGATTACCTTAAATTTATTTCACAACAAGCAGGCTTTGAGCTCGGAATTATTTCCGTCGGACCGAGGAGAAGAGAAACAATTATTTTGGATAACCTTTAACCGCAAATGAAACCAAGAGCCAACAGTTTAACTTTTAATATTAAAATTGCCTTACTGGTAGTCGCATTATTAATTGCTGCCGGTACTCTTTATTACACGCAGACGTTAGTGAAGAAACTTCAAACGAGAGAGCGACGGCTCGTTGAACTTTACGCAAAAGGTTTGGAGTACATTACCGACCCGAAAAGGACAAACACGGATTTGACTTTTATTTTCGAGAACATCATTAAGCGTATTGACTTTCCGCTTATTCTAACCGATGCTCACGATTCGGTAAATCTTTCCGGAATTAACGGCGGTTACAAAAATATTGAGCTGGATTCCAATTTAACAAGAGAGCAAACGGTTCAATTACTTCAACGGAAAATAAAAGAGCTAAGGAGTATTCACCCGCCCATTGTGGTTACTTACACGGACTCGGTTACTCACATTTTAACCAAAATTTATTACGGCGATTCGGCGGTTGTTACGCAATTAAAATATTATCCGTATTTCCAAATTTTCTTTGCAATCTTTTTTATTTTAATTGCTTACATCGGTTTTAGCCATGTAAAGAGAAACGAACAGAGCAACATTTGGGTCGGAATGGCGAAAGAAACAGCTCACCAATTGGGAACTCCAATTTCAAGTTTAATGGGCTGGATTGAACTTCTGAGATTGAATTACAACAATCCCGACAAAGTAAATGACTTAACCGACGAAATGGGAAACGATTTGGAGAGGTTAAATAAAATCACAAAACGATTTTCGAAAATCGGTTCCAAGCCCGATTTGAAAAAGGTAAAATTGAGCGATGTGATTGAGAAGGTAACCGAATACTTCAAGAGGAGACTGCCTCAAACCGGTAAGAGGGTAGAATTAATTTTTAGCGGAGACACCAACGCCGAAGCCTATTTGAACATCGATTTATTCGAGTGGGTGATTGAAAATTTAATCAAAAACGCTCTTGATGCAATCGAGAAAGAGAAAGGAAAAATCGAAATAAAAATTTACGATAAACCTGCCACAATTGAAGTCGATGTATCCGATACAGGTAAAGGAGTGGACACGAAATTTAGGAAGGATATTTTCAGACCGGGCTTTAGTACAAAAAAACGCGGCTGGGGACTCGGACTTAGCCTGACAAAAAGAATCGTTGAAAACTATCACAAAGGGAAAATTGTTCTTCTGAATTCAAGTCCAAATGAAGGCACTACGTTTAGAATAATCTTAAAAAAAGAAAAATAACGGTACAAGTTTAATTTTGGTGGTAATATTTTTCTCTATTAGAATGGTATTGACACACGCATAATTGAACTGCTTTCGCAGTTCTTCTTTTAAGCGTTGTTCTTTCTGCATGTTTTGCCCGCAGTTATTGAAATTGAAGCGCTTCGCGCTTCTTTGTAAGATACATCTATTTAAATAATTTCAAGAAAAATAAACTGCGAAGCAGTTGAA
>WFQV01000194.1 GCA_015486905.1 Melioribacteraceae bacterium
CAGCGTCAGATGTGTATAAGAGACAGAAAACGCTTAGCAAAAGAGGGAAGAATATTACGTACCCATGGCAAAGCTCGGCTTTTGGAGGAAAGAGTTAAACAAGAAGTAAATTTTCAACAAAGGAAAGCGCAAAACTTTGAAAAGAAAAGACTAATCGGAATAGCTGCTGCAAACTTAGTTGTGTCCGGCGAAATTATACTTATTGATTCCAGCACTACGGCTCTTGCATTGGCACAAGCATTAAGACAAAGAAAAGATATTACGGACATAACTGTAATACCCACCGGTATTTGGGGAGCAGTAGAATTAATGAACTGCGCACATATTAATGTTTTAATACCTTGCGGATATTTGCGTTCGGTCTCTGGTTCTATTACAGGCGTCCCTATCTTGGAATTTTTTGAAAACATTAACATTTCCAAAGCATTTCTTGGCGCGTGGGGAATTTCTCTTGAAAGCGGTTTGACAGATTCCCATTTGTTGGAGGTGGAATTAAAGAAGCAAATAATTAAAAAAGTGAATGAAATTTACATCCTCGCTGATGGTAGTAAATTTAATCAACATGGTTTAGCAACGTATTCGCGTTTTGAGAAAATCACGAAAATAATTACGGATGCCTCCGTTCCCAAAAGGGTGCTTCAACAGTTGAAGGAAATAAATGTGGAAATTGAAATAGTAAATAAAGGTAAAGAATGAGAAAATTAAAATATTTGGAAGACAAATGGGACAGTGATTACGCAGAAAAATTAAGCGAAGCGGAAAAGTTAAAATACCGCTCGAATCTCTTAGGGTCGGATTTGCAGATTACAAACTTTGGAGGGGGAAATACTTCCGCAAAGATTTTTGAAATCGACCCTATAACAGGTGAAAAAACTATGGTCCTGTGGGTGAAAGGGAGCGGTGGAGATTTAGGTTCAATTGAGTTGGACGGATTTGCAAAGCTTTATATGAATAAATTTCTTGAACTGCGGGAAAAGTATCGCGGTAAAGAATATGAAGACGAAATGGTAGCTCTCTATCCACTTTGCCGTTTTGGATTGAACAACCGTGCGCCTTCAATTGATACTCCACTTCACGGACTCCTTCCTTTTAAAAATGTAGATCACCTGCATTCGGATTGGGCAACTGCGCTTGCTGCCGCAGGGAACGGACAATATTGGTTGGAAAAATTTAACGAACGCTTTGATCAAAAATTAGCCTGGATTCCTTGGAAAAGACCAGGTTATCATTTGGGACTTATGATTCTTGAAGCAATAGAAAAAGATCCCTCGATTAACGGAGCGATCATGGCTTCACATGGAATAATAACTTGGGATAATGATTCTTATGGATGCTATCGCAATTCGATAGAAACAATTGATGCGTTAGGAGAATTTGTTCTTGAAAAAGTCAAAGATAAAGGAGCGAAAATTTTTGGTGGAGTAAAATACCCTATAGTAAAAAGTAAAGATAGATTAGTAGCTGAGTTATTACCTTTCATTAGGGGAGAGATAGGCAAGGATAAAATGTTAATAGGACATTTTGCTGATTCTGTAGATGTAATGAAATTTGTGAATAGTGTTGATGGGGAAAAGCTCGCCTACAAAGGCACAAGCTGTCCTGATCATTTCCTTCGTACCAAAATTCGCCCACTTTATATTTCGTGGGATGTCAACAACACTTCGTTGAACGAGTTAAAGAATGTTATTTCAAAATCTATTGTTAAATATCGAGATGAATACAAGGAATATTACGAGAGATATAAAGTGCCCGATTCTCCCCCAATGCGTAATCCGAACCCGACCGTTGTACTTGTGCCGGGTGTTGGAATGTTTAGCTTTGGGAAAAATAAGAAGGAAGCAAGGATTACGGGGGAGTTTTTTGTTAATGCCATTCACGTTATGGAGGGAGCAACTGCTTTGGAAAACGGAAAATTAGATGAGGGTGTTGACGAATCTCTTGTCTTCAATAATTATCTTGCACTTCCTCAAAGTGAAGCCTTTCGGATTGAATATTGGGCTTTGGAAGAAGCAAAATTGAAACGACAACCACCGGAAAAGGAAATGGCGAGAAAGATTTG
This sequence comes from Melioribacteraceae bacterium, assembly GCA_015486905.1. GTDB lineage: Bacteria > Bacteroidota > Ignavibacteria > Ignavibacteriales > Melioribacteraceae > WFQV01. The sequence goes on from WFQV01000194.1 coordinate 2,060, forward strand.
TGTGGTAGTAGGAGGTGGGAATGGAATCGGTAGAAGGCTTGCTTCCAAATTGGCAGAACGAGGTGCGCATGTAGCAGTAGCAGACTTAAATTATGAAGCGGCGCTCGAAGCAACCGAAGAAATTAAAATCAATTCCGGAAATGAATTTGTTTCTGCTTTCGAAATAGATATTAGCGAAAGAGAGTCTGTTAGGTCTGCTTTGGAAAATATTATGAAAGAATATGGCGGCGTTGACGTGCTTGCAAATAC
>WFQV01000195.1 GCA_015486905.1 Melioribacteraceae bacterium
AATCAAGAAACAAATATTATCAGCATAAAAATTAATGGAAAATATTTAGGAGAAATAAATGAATTTGTTGATTTTATTCTTTCTCAATCGAAAGAAAATTTTGGCTATCAACATAAAGTTTCCTCATTAGCTGAAAACCAAATCTGTTCCGTTTGCAAAAAGAACAAAGCGGAAGTTTACGGCTATGTTTCAACATTTAAATTTTACACTGTTGACAAACCGGGATTTGTAAGCGGGGGTTTTCGTCAAAGTAATGCTTGGAAAAATTATCCCGTTTGCCTTGAATGTGCATTAATTCTTGAGGCAGGCAAAAAGTATTTGGGTAAACAATTCAATTTTAATTTTTACGGCACAAAATATTTATTGATTTCGAAATTTTTAGTTAATGCTTCGGAAGAGGAAAAGAAAAAGGTTTTTAGAGTTTTTGACGGCGAACGTGACCCGAAATTAACTAAAGAAGGAATAAAAAGATTAACTAACGACGAAAACGAGGCATTGTATTTTCTGAGCAAATTCCAAAATTATTTAAACTTAAACTTTTTATTTTACAGTGCCCCGAAAGGTTTTGATGGGGCAGTATTTAATGTATTACACTATATTGAGGATATTCTACCTTCACGGATTAAAAAGTTGTTCGAAGTTAAAAATGAAATTGACAAAATTGGAATTTTTAGAGAACATCTTGTGTCTGTTTTCGAAAAACAAAAAAAAGTTGGTGAAAAACCCCTCGAATTTAATTTCGGCATTTTAAGGAATTTCTTTTACAACAAAGAGGAACGCAATACGATTAGTGACTCGTATTTCCTTGAAGCGACTAACAAAATTTTTTCTTCACGACCAATCGATTACGATTTCATTTTAAAGTTTATCGTGGAAAAATTGCGACGTGATTTCTCGAATGGGTATTCTACTCAAACCGATACGCTAAAGGGGTTTATGCTACTGATTTTTTTGAAAAAATTAGGATTGATTAACATTACTAAAGGAGATAGAAAAATGAGCGAAACATTTTTTAACGCAAACGGGGAGATTAAAGAAAAGGTTGAAAAATTCTTCGGGGAATTTTCGGACTTTTTTGGCTCACCCGAAAAAAGAGCAGTATTTCTCGAAGGAGTATTAACACAGTTTCTGTTAAATATTCAAGGTCGCGAAAGAGGTGCGCAACCTTTCAGAGCAAGACTTAAAGGCTTAAAAATGAGAGAAAGCCTAATTAAAAAATTGTTGCCGGAAATTCAAAACAAACTCGAAGAGTACGGGAAAAATTATTACGGACAATTGGAAGAAATTATTTCGGAGCATTTTGTTCAAGCCGGTGAAAATTGGAAATTGTCCAACGATGAAATTAGTTTTTATTTTACACTCGGAATGAATTTGAGCAAGAATTTTAAAGCGGAAAATGAAAAAAAAGAAGGAGAAAACAATGAGTGAAACAATTAAAAACAGAGGCGAAATTCTTTTCCTTTATGACGTAAAAGACAATAACCCTAACGGTGATCCTCTCGATAGCAATAAACCGCGCATTGATGAGGAAACAGGGATTAACATTGTAACCGATGTAAGATTAAAAAGAACGGTACGCGACTATTTATTAAACTTTCGTGAAAAAGAAATATTTGTAAGAGAAAAAGCTGATGACGAAGGAAAGATTCAAGATGCCAAAATGCGCGCAAGTGACTTTCTAAAAGACGTTAACATTGAAGGCAAAGGCTTTAACGAGCAAAAACAAATAATTAAAAAGAAAATTTTGGAATCGTGCATTGACGTTAAACTATTTGGAGCCACTATTCCTTTGGATTTAAAAGTAAAGGATGAAAAGGGGAAAGAGAAAAGTGTTACCGGTTCAATTACATTAACCGGGCCCGTTCAATTCAGAATGGGACGCTCGCTTCACAAAGTTGAACTGAAATATATTAAAGGAACGGGAGCGTTTGCTTCTAAAGCGGGTGCTACACAAAAGACTTTTCGCGAAGAATACATTTTGCCTTATTCCTTAATTGCCTTTTACGGAATAGTTAACGAAAATGCAGCTGCTGAAACGGAACTGAGCGAGGAAGATGTAAAGTTGCTTTTAGAAGGATTGTGGAACGGTACAAAAAATTTGATTTCCAGGAGTAAAGCCGGACACGAGCCGCGATTGCTATTGAAAGTCAACTACAAAGAAAATAATTACCACATTGGCGATTTGGATAAACTCATTTTGTTTGAAAGTGAAAAACGGGACGAGGAGATTCGCGATATTGTAGATGGAAAATTGAATACGGAAAAATTAATGGAGAATCTTGTTAATGTAAAAGAAAGCATTGAAACAATTGAGTACAAAGTTAACGAACGAGTTCAAACTGATTTAATTGATAATTTAAAAAAGGAATTCGGTGAAAAAGTTATTGAAATAACTTGGTAAAAAGATGAGTGAAATAAATTTCAACAAAATTCTCGCTTTTGATGTGTGGGCGGATTACGCGCATTTCCGTAAGTTTTACACGACTACTTCACCGCTTACTTTTTCCGTCCCTCCGCGAACAGCTCTCTGCGGTTTGATTGGTGCTATCACGGGATTAAGTAAAAAAGGTAACGAATATCTCGAATATTTTTCCCCCGAGGAAGCGCGAATAGGCGTTAGGATTTTGAAACCGATAAAAAAAACAATGGTCGCTCAAAATTTGATTCACACAAAAAATGCTCGCGGTCCCGGAATGAACCTTATTACACAAAGGACTCAAATACGTTTTGAATTTCTTAAAAAACCTAAATACCGAATCTACTTTGCTTACAGCGGAGCCAAAGAAAATTTGCTCGGGTTGAAATCATTGCTCGAAAAGCACAAATCCGTTTACACGCCGGTTCTTGGTTTAAGCGAAAATATTTCGGATTTTAAATTCGTCGGCGAATTTGATTTTGTTTTCCGAAAAGCAAATGACGGTTATGTTAAAATTAACACTGCAATTCCCTTGGGGCAGGTGTCCGAAGAATACGGGACAAAATTCGATTATGACGCCGAATATTTTTCCGAACGTCAACCGTTAATGCTTACACGCGAAAGAGTGGCGACAAAATACGACGATATTCTTTTCGAACGTAAAGGCAAAGCAATTGAAGTAAAACTGAAAATCGGCTATTACGAATTAAGCAACGGAGAAGGGAACATTGTCTTCATCGAATAATTATTTTTCGCATCCGGGTAAGCTGATTTCGGAACATTTAAAAAACGTAGCGGACAACGCGAGATTCATTGCTAAAAGCAATAGGCTCAATTTATCTCAGTTCCTCTCGGAAGAAGTTCTTTACGATGTTGTTTACATAATAGGCGCGGCTCACGATTTCGGAAAGTTCACAAAATATTTTCAAGAGTACCTTTTTGCCGAAAAACCAGAGAAAAAACACCTTAAGAATAAGCCGGAAACGCGTCACAGTTTTATTTCGGCAATTTTTGTTTTGGAAGTGTTAAATGAATATTTGAAAGAAAAAGAATTACTTGAAAAAGAATATTACAAATATCTCCCGATTTTAGCTTTTCACGTTGTTAGGCGTCATCACGGTGATTTACGGGACATTCTTGACGACCTTTCTATTAATGAAGAAGAAGTGGAAATTTGCCGTAAACAAATTTCGGCAATCAATTTTACCGATGTTCAAAAAATCTACGATTCGCTCTTTGGCGAAATAAATTTTAGTTTTGACTTGAAAATTTTTGAAAAGAAAATTTTCGGTCCAATATTTTGGGCATACGAATTAAAGGACAAAGCGAGAGATCTCGAAGAACTGCGAACTCCGTTTTTCTTTCTGTTGCAACTTTTCCTTTATTCTCTACTGCTCGACTCTGACAAATCCGACGCGGCGGAACTATTGAAAATAGAGCGTAAAAGCCTTACGGGAAATCTTGTGGACAAATACCGCGCAGAAAAGTTCGGTTCTAATGCGGTGGGAATCAATGCAATTCGTAATGAGATTTACAACGAAGTGACCTCATCTGTTAAGGAGGTAAATCTTGAGGAAGAAAAAATCTTTTCACTTAATGTACCTACCGGAAGTGGAAAAACTTTAACGGCTTTTTCCTTTGCACTTAAACTTAGAGAAAGGATTGAAAAAGAAAAAGGGTTTACACCGAGAATAATTTATTCGCTTCCGTTCCTTAGCATCATCGAGCAAAATTACGACGTAATTGACGAAGTACTAGGGCATCCGGCATCTGATGTTTTGCTTAAACATCATCATCTTTCGGAGATTTTTTACTCTTCATCGGAAGACGAATACAACGGCAATGAAGCGGATATCGGTAAATCTATTTTATTAATTGAAGGCTGGAACTCGGAAGTAATCGTCACGACTTTTGTCCAATTTTTTCATTCCTTAATTACAAATAGAAATAGAGCGGCACGGAAAATTCACAACATTGTAAATTCAATTGTTATCTTTGATGAAATTCAAGCAATGCCCCATCAATATTGGCTCTTATTCGAATCGCTGATTAATTTCCTCGCTGAATATTTTAATACATATTTTATTGTAATGACAGCTACCGAACCGAATATTTTTAAGTACTCAAAGAGCTTGATTAAAATTAAATCGAAAGGGAAATTCTTTTCCTCCTTAAATCGCTATTTATTAAAAATAAATGAACAGGAGACTTCGCTTGAGAACTTTGTGTCGGTCATTACGGAACACTTGAGAAAGGAGAGGGAGAAAGATTTTCTGATTGTAATGAACTCGATTAAATCATCAATAAAAGTTTACGATGCGCTTAATAATACTGCGGCTGAGAATGACGTTATTTATTATCTTTCAACTAATATAGTTCCCAAAACCCGTTCGGAAAGGATTACTGAAATTCGCAAACCTTCCGAAAAGCGTAAAATAATAGTTTCCACACAAATGATTGAAGCCGGAGTAGATATTGATGTCGATGTGGTTTACAGAGATTTTGCTCCCCTTGACTCCATTAATCAAACAGCAGGACGCTGCAACAGAAATTTCAAATCAAGAAAAGGCGAGGTTAATCTCGTAAATATTTTTCAAGAAAACGAGGTCAACGGGAAAAAATATTTCCCCAAAACTATTTATGATTCATTCCTCCTTTCCAAAGCTGAGGAGACTTTAAATAAAAAACAAAGCATAGAAGAAAAAGATTTTCTTTCCTTAACAGAGAAATATTTTGTTAAAGTTACCGAAGGTAAAAGTGATGACAAATCGACAGAAATATTAGACAATGTGAGGTGTTTGAATTTTTCGGAGATTTCCAAATTTACTTTAATCGAAAAAGATTATCCCACCGTTGATTTTTTTATTGCCTTAGATGAGAATGCCGGAAATATTTGGGCAAAATACGAACAAATAAGTAACGATGAAACACTTTCGTCTTTCGAAAAAAGAAACGAATATCTGAAAATAAGAAAAGATTTGAATGATTACATTATTTCAGTACCGAAAAATTTGGCTGTGGGTTTTGAGGAAGGAACAATAAATTTTATTTCAAATGAATTGTTAAATAATTTCTACGACAAAGAAACCGGTTTTAAGCGAGAAAATTCCGGTAACGGCGTAGTGGGATTTTAACAATGGAGATTCGTATTTCCTCAATTTCATTTCCCGAAATCAGCCTTCACCCGCATTACGGGCACAAGTTGCGCGGTTACATCGGAACGTTGTTCGGAGAAAAGTCGCCTTTACTACACAACCATTTGGAAGGCGGGGAACTGCGCTATTCTTATCCGTTGGTGCAGTACAAGATAATTGATGGAACGCCTTTACTTGTAGGAATCAACGAAGGTGCGGATTTGTTAATTGACTTGTTTTTACAAATAAAAAAATTGGAGTTGGAAGATTTGACCGTTAACATTTATTCCAAGAATATCACTAATAAGATTTTCGAATTGGGAATTTCGGACGAGCTAATTGAGTACAACTTCAAAACAATGTGGATGGCGCTCAATCAAAGCAATTACAAAAAGTACGTTAACCTTTTGCCAGGCAGGGAGAGGGAAGAATTCCTTAACAGAATTTTAATAGGCAACATCCTTAGTTTTTACAAGGGGCTGGATTTCCGCATCTCTGAAAAAATTTACGCAAAGGTAATGGTAACGGGAAAAATCTCTTCCTTCAAAAACAAAAAGATGACTGTTTTCACCGGTGGATTTACGACCAATGCGCTATTACCCGATTTAGTCGGAATTGGCAAATCGGTTTCCAGGGGGTTCGGTGCAATTGAGAGAGTAAGATAATTTTTTATTGAAAAGCAAAAATTTTTTTCACCCAATGGTGAAAAGATATTAGGTGGAAAATAATTTAAAATATTTTTGCTTTAGTTAATACACTAAAGCAGATGATTATTGCTTGTGGTGTTAAATTGGGAACTCTACCCTTTCCCTCCTCTTGGGAAGAGGAGGGCGATGCTCTTTGAGATTGGGGAATTTAAAAGCCCCCTTCTCTTCTCAAGAGAAGGGGGTTTGGGGGTTGAGTTCCCAGAGGTTTTAATATGAGCTTAAACACTAAAAGAAAATTACGACTAATTGCAAAACAACGATGCCGGGAATTAAGAAAACACGCAACACCAGCGGAGAAACGACTATGGGAACATTTAAGAAA
>WFQV01000196.1 GCA_015486905.1 Melioribacteraceae bacterium
CAGAAAGATTATTTTTGAATTGTAAATAGTGAATGGTTCAAAGGTACAGATGCAAAGAGACAACAAATTACTTATGAATTAAAATCTTTACAGTAAAAATTTTTTGACAAAAAAAACAAAAATTTGAGCGACAATACTATATCGTCTCAAATTTGATTTTGTAATAATACGGGAAAACACTTTTTCGGTTAAACAGTTACCGTCTATTAAAAATCATAAAAGAGCGAAATATCCATTGCAAAATAGTTCGGATTGTCACCGCCGAAAGCAATTCCGTAATTTGCTCCCGCCCCTACTCCCCAACCGTTAAATTGTGGGGCGTGAAGACTAAGAAGAGCGTTAAAGGTTAATATCATTCCGCCCACAAGGGATTTTGCATCGGAAAAAATTCTATCATGTACCAGAACGGGGCCTAGCCCCTCTTGAAATTCAAATCCGCCTGTTTCCTGAATTAATAAAAACTCCAAAGCCGCACCTTGTAAATACGGATAATATCTTCCCTCTCTACTTTCTGGGATGAAATATTCAAACTTCCTCGAATAAAAATATTTAAGCAGAAAATTTTCGCCGCCGAAAAAATCAGTGGAAAACTCCGTCGCCACACCGAAATCCAACGTTGTAATTGAGGGTGAAATACTTGCAATGCTTCCGATGCCCAAATTCACCTTTACCCTATTAACGGTTTGCGCATTTAATAATCCCACTGAAAGGAAGCTAAAAAATATTATGGCTAACAATTTTTTCATTTTTAAATTTTCTTTTATTTTAATGTATCTTAATTTAACACATTCAACAGGCAAATGAAATGGAAAACTTTCTTTACCATTACAAAGTTTACGTAGCAAAAGTTTACGACGGTGACACAATTACAGTCAATATTGATTTGGGTTTACACACTTTTGTGAACAAAGTTAAAATTCGACTTGCAAGAATTAACGCTCCCGAATTAAGAGGAGCGGAAAGGGAAAAGGGACTGAAGTCAAGGGATTTCTTACGTGAGTTAATTCTCGGCAAAGAAGTAATCATTCAAACAATAAAAGATAGAAAAGGTAAATACGGCAGATACATTGGCGAGGTTTGGACTAAAAATGAGGATGGTGAATCAATTAATGTAAACGATTTGTTGGTTAAAAAAAGATTGGCAAAGAAAGTTAAATATTAAGTCAAGCAAAAAATTTCGGGGATTAAAGGCTTCTTATTAATTTCGTCTTTAATCCCCGCATTATTATTTTTTTCGGTTCACAATTTTTTCCATGTCTTTCTCAAGGGTTTCAATCGGTGCTTCAATTATTCTTCCTACTTCTTTGTCATCCTTGTAAAAAATAAACGTGGGAATTCTTTTAATGTTCAAACCCTTTGTCTCGTCATTTAGCCCTTTCATTTTCCTATTAACCGTAATCAGCAGTACATCTTTTCCAGGGAAATTCAGGTAATCGAGAATTTTGTAAAACCGAGGGACTTCTCTTCGGCTGTCACTGCACCAAGTGCCCATAACGATTTTAATTTTGTAATCTTTAATCTTCCCGTTAATTTTATTGAGTGTAAGAGAATCGGGACGGTACAAGTTGTAATTTCCGTTGAACCAATAAGCAAAATTAGAATCTTGCAACGCCGTACGCGGGCAAACGCCTATTAATAAAGGCTTCCCTGTATTAACATCCTTTGTAAGTTTAAATGATTGTGCAAAAAGCAATGTAGGGAAAAATAGCAGCAATAATATCTTTAATTTCATTTTTCCTCCTTGTTGTTTCTAACATCCAATCCCCAGAATAATTTCTGGCGTAAAATATCGAAATAGTTTCTTGAAAGAGAGTGAACCAATTTAACCGGATTTTTACTTTTCCAAATTTCAATTGTAATCGGAGGCTCGTTAAAATAAACACGCTGTCCGTCACAATTAATTTGAACCGGAGTAGAGTGTTTCTCAACGGAGACCGTTACTTTCTGCTCGCTTGAAAGAATTAACGGACGCATTGTTAATGTGTGAGGCGAAATGGGGTTAAGCGTAATTGCATTTGCCTTTGGATTTACAATCGGACCACCCGTGGAGAGAGAGTAACCCGTAGAACCCGTTGGTGTAGCAACAATAATACCGTCGGCCGAAAACGTAGAGACGTAATGGTTATCTACTTTCAGCGTCATCTCCATCATTTTAGGCCAGCGACCGCGGTCAATCACAATATCGTTAACGGCAAAAAGTTCCGTTTTTTCCTTGCCTATGCAAACAGCCTCAAGAGCCATGCGTTCTTCTATCACGTAACGTCCTTCTTTCAAATCATCAAGCAGGGCATCAATATCCGAGAAATCATATTCAGCAAGGAAACCCAACTTACCGAAATTCACACCGAGAATAGGA
>WFQV01000197.1 GCA_015486905.1 Melioribacteraceae bacterium
AATCTGTGTTATCTGCCTGCCACGCCTAAATGAAATGGAGACTGGTGGTTAAAGGAAAGAAAAACCACAGATTTGCACGGATTAAACACAGAAAGATTATTTTTGAATTGTAAATAGTGAATGGTTCAAAGGTACAGATGCAAAGAGACAACAGATTAATTATGAATTAAAAACTTTACAGCAAAAATTTTTTGACAAAAAAAAAATTTGAGCGACAATACTATAGGTTTCAACCTGTGGGCTAAGCAAATAAAGATAATCAGAGTAAGTTTTGGCGCGATTTTTTTGCTTGTCCCGACAATGGTGTGAACCTGCTTCGCCCACGGCGGGGAAAATCGTGACAAAACGCTTCCCAATGAATTTTGCAGTAAAAATTTTTACATGTAGTTAATAATGAAGTGCAAAGTGCTTAACTAAAGACAACAGCAAGTTAACCCCGTAGTGAAGAATTTATTTAGACAATTATTTTTAAGCAAAACCTTTTTACTCAATTTGCTCCAAATCTTTTACCTTCGGAAAAGAATATTATTTTTATTAACTTAACAAAGGAAGTAAAAAAATGTTAGTACTTATGAGTTAGGATTTTTTAATCCTCAAAAGGCAAAAATGGACAAAGATTTACCATTGGAAATATTGGACTCCCTCTCGGAAGGAATCATCACGTTAAATAAAGAATTTAAAATTACTTTTATTAATCTTGCGGCCGAAAGGATTACGGGACTTAATAAGAACGAAGTTTTCGGAAGGTTGTGCAAGTCGGTCTTTCTCTCCGATTGGTGTAAAACAGCTTGCCCCATAAGACAAATCCTTGAAACAGGCGAAAGTGTTTTCAATTTTAAAAACAAGGTCATTACTAAAGACGGAAACACAATAAGCGTTAAAATAAATGCTACCGTTCTCAAGGACGAGAACGCAAAGCCAATGGGAGCGGTAATCTCATTTAATGATGTTTCCCGTATTAAAAACGTTGAAAAAATATTAAGAGAAAATTCCGATTTTTACGGCATTGTCGGAAGCTCCCCTAAGATGAAAGAGATTTACAAGTTAATAATAGAAATTTCAAATTCGGATGCCCCGGTATTCATTCAAGGCGAAACGGGTACGGGTAAAGAACTTATTGCAAATGCCATTCAAGAGACAAGCAAGAGGAAGCGAAATCCTTTCTTAAAAATTAACTGTGCCGTATTCCCGCCCGAACTACTTGCAAGCGAATTATTCGGACATGTTAAGGGGTCGTTTACAGGAGCCGAAAGTGATAGGAGCGGACGTTTCGAGCTGGCAAATACCGGCACCATTTTTTTGGACGAAATCTCCGAAATGTCTTTACAAATGCAGACGCATTTATTGAGAATATTACAAGACGGCGGTTTTGAAAGGGTGGGAGATTCCGTTACAAGGCACACGGATGTAAGAATAATTGCCGCGACAAACAGAGACATCGAGGAGGCAATTAAAAATAAAACTTTTAGAGAAGACCTATATTACAGAATAAATGTAATTCCAATTAAAATGCCGCCTTTAAGGGAAAGGAAAGAAGATATTCCCGCCCTCGTAATGCATTTTATTAAAAATTTCTCTCTCGTTTACAATAAAAAAATTGTGGGTATTGATAGAGATGCGCTGGAGCTTCTTATGGAATTTGACTGGCCGGGGAATATACGACAATTAAGAAACGTAATTGAGTATGCGTTCGTTCGCTCGCACAAAAACGACAATATTTGCTTATGCTGTTTACCCCCTTACTTGGGAACCGGAGAAAAATGTCTGAACAAAAGTTACCCCGTCAAACATCGCGAGTACATTTCAATGGGAAAACTTTTGAAATTGCTTGATGAGAACGGGTGGAATCAAACCAAAGTTGCCGAAATCCTCGGTGTAAACAGAACTACCGTTTGGCGGAAAATCAAAGAATACGGACTGGCTCGCAAATAACATTTCTTTTCTGCAACACCACGCAACATTTTGTTTACATTGATCATCCCCTTAAAAAACAACAAGTTAGAAAACTCTTTTCTTTTGCAACATTTCTGCAACAAATATAGTTGCGTTTTTTGCTCCTAATCGAAACGATTTACTGGCAAGATTATTGCAGTAGTTAAACGTTATGAGTGAGATGTTAGCAAATCAGTTTTTTATTTCCGGCAGGTACTTCGAGGCATTGGAAGAGTATTCAAAGCTGCCCGAGGATAAACTTAAAGACCCGCTGATTATGAAGAAAATGATTATCTGTGCAGCGCTAAACAAGAATTTTAAGAAAGCATTAGAGCTGCTTGAAAATATGCCGAATGACGCAACCGCTTCCCGTGAAAACTTAAGAATTTTGAAAGACGAATGCTTGTGCGAACAACTTTTGAAAGACCTCGAGACTCGAACGGGAGAAAACCAATATGAAGAGAATGTAATAAAAATGCAAATTGCTATTTTAAGCTACTTCACAGATAAGGAAAAATCGTTGCAATATTTCAATAAGTTAAATAATTTTAACTTTTCGAATTTAACAAAAGAATTCCTTAAAATTCATTCAAATAAAACAACACAATAACGTAAGGAGCTTTCTCATGAAAAAAATACCACTTTTATTCTTTATGATTTTATTAACCGTACCACTTCTTGCACAATCTAAGTTGGATTGCAAGACATGCCATTCCGCTATTGTTTCTTTGTGGCAAAGCGGTAAACATGGTACAACACAAGCGGATGTGGCTAGCGAACTGGCTGCAGAAAGAGCCGGACAGACGCCGAACGATGTGATTAATGGAAGTGATGCTGAAAATTGTATCGCTTGTCACGGTGCGTTGGCAGTTACGGCTAACGGCGGAATGAGCGAGACGGACGCTTTGGCTTATTTCTTCTCAACCGATACCAACGGTGCTTTTTC
>WFQV01000198.1 GCA_015486905.1 Melioribacteraceae bacterium
ATTTAGTACAAAGAAGCGCGAAGCGCTTCAATTTCAATAACTGCGGGCGAAACCCGCAGAATAGAACAACGCTTAAAAGAAGAACTGCGAAAGCAGTTCAATTATGCATGTGTCAATACGATTCTAATAGAGAAAAATATTGCCACCAAAATTAAACTTGTACCTTTTTAATAATAATAATTAAACGCAGGAATCGCAAAACCATGCTTGTCGGTAGGAGGCTTCTTCATTTTTAATTCTTAATTCTTCATTAATCATTGTTTAACATCTTGCTTCTCGCTTCTTGCGTTGAGCATTTCTTATTTCTCGTTTCTTCTTTCTTGTTTTTCATCATTCCTTGCCACCCCTAAAGCAATTTTAGCCAATTAAATTGCTATTCATTTTGCTTTCCGTTAATTTTCCTTCGTCTCATAGAAAAAATAATAAAGGAGAAAGAAAATGGAATACAGAATTGAAACGGATTCGATGGGCGAAGTTAAAGTCCCGGCTGACAAGTATTACGGAGCACAAACAGCAAGATCTTTAATGAACTTTCACATCGGGGAAGAGCATTTCCCGCGAGAGTTAATTCGTGCACTTGGAATTCTGAAGAAAGCCGCAGCATTGGCAAATGAAGAATTAGGAGTACTCCCGGCTGAGAAAGCGGATTTGATTGTTAAAGCTGCCGATGAGGTAATCGAAGGGAAATTGGACGAACATTTCCCTCTGTTTGTTTGGCAAACCGGTAGCGGAACGCAAACGAACATGAACGCCAACGAAGTGATTTCAAACAGAGCAATTGAAATTGCAGGAGGCAAAATCGGTAGCAAAACACCGATTCATCCCAACGACGATGTAAACAAAGCACAATCGTCAAACGATACTTTCCCAACTGCAATGCACATTGCCGCTGTAGAGGAAATTAATCGCCGTTTAATTCCAATGGTCACAAAACTCAGAGATGCTTTAGCTCAAAAGTCGGAAGAATTTAAAAACATTATTAAAATCGGTAGAACGCATTTAATGGATGCCGTCCCGTTAACTCTGGGTCAAGAGTTCTCCGGCTATGTTCAGCAGCTTGATAACGGTTTGGCTCGAATCAACGCTTGCCTGCCAAGGCTTTCACAGCTTGCATTGGGCGGAACCGCCGTAGGCACGGGCTTAAATACTACCAAAGGTTTTGCGGAATTGGTTGCAAAGAAAGTTTCCGAAATAACGGGAAAAGAATTTACTTCCGCACCAAATAAATTTGAAGCTCTTGCCGCACACGACGCCCTTGTGGAAGCAAGCGGTGTAATGAAAACTTTAGCCGCTTCTTTAATGAAAATTGCTAACGATATTCGCTGGCTGGGTTCCGGTCCACGTTGCGGCTTTGGCGAACTTATTTTGCCTGCCAACGAACCAGGTAGCTCCATTATGCCCGGGAAGGTTAATCCTACACAAGCGGAAGCAATGACGATGGTTTGTGTACAAGTAATGGGCAACGATGCGACAATAAATTTTGCCGGTGCAAGCGGTAACTTTGAACTAAACGTTTTCAAACCTGTGATGATTTACAATCTGTTGCAATCAATTCGTTTGCTTTCGGATGCTTGCGAGAGCTTTACGGATAAAATGGTTGTAGGGATTAAACCCAACAAAGAAAAAATTGATTATTATCTGCATAATTCTTTAATGCTTGTAACGGCGCTTAATCCTTACATAGGTTACGATAATGCCGCTAAGGTTGCCAAGAAGGCTCATGCCGAAAACAAAACATTGAAAGAAGCTGCTGTTGAATTGGGACTTCTAACGGCAGAACAGTTTGACGAATACGTACGCCCCGAAAAAATGATTGGACCAAAGGAAGCTTAGATTTTTTAAGCTTTGTTGTGGGGCTTTATTATTTTGGTCACAATAACTCTGTAAAAATGAATTCGGTTTTTGTAGGGACAGCTTGCGAGCTGTCCCTGTTTTTTTAAATTTCTCAACGTGAATGTTTTTCAATTCCACCCACAAATTCTTATATTATAGTATTACAATATAAATCCTTCCAGCCAAAAGAGCGGGACACGTGTTTTTTTTTGTCAATAAATTTTTGATGTAAAGCTCTTAATTCATA
>WFQV01000199.1 GCA_015486905.1 Melioribacteraceae bacterium
CACCGTAAAATTTTCAATCGTAGGCGGATTTTCGAACGATGGCGGTTTGTCGCCGTGAAGCGTAAAAATCGTAACTTTATCTCCGATTTTAATCATTAACCTATCGGCAAGTTTTTCGCCCAGGATTATTTCATTTGCTTTGTTCTTTTGTGAAAAATAACTTCCTTCAATGATTAAATGCTTAATATTCGAGTTGTCATATTTCGGTGAGATCCCTTCGATTTGTAAGCCTTCACTAAATTTTTTGTGTTTGATGATTGCATTTTTAACAAGGAAAGGAGAAACGCTTTTAACGGAATAATTTGTAATTTTTTTAATTGAGTCAATTGTGGCGGGATTAAACGGCAGGTTCCTTTGACCGAAACCGCTTATTGTAATATGAGCGGTAAAATCGATTATTTTCTCTTCTATTTTATTTTCAAAGCCGTAAAGAATTGAAAGGGCAAGAATGAGAACGGCAACACCCAACGCAATTCCTCCGGTTGAAATTATTGAATTAAAGGAGAAGAATCTCGCATCCTTTCCCGATTTAATTAACCGTTTTATTACAAAAAGTACGAACTGCATTTTGCTCCGTTTTTAATGGACAAAAATAGAAATTAAATTAGATAAAGTAAAAAAATAGGTACAGATTTAAAATCTGTGGCAAAAAAAAGAAATAAGAAAGAAGGAACTAGAAATAAGAAATAGTTAAACGTGATACGCAATAGGTAAGACGATAGACGTTAGTCTCATTGTTAGTTGAATACCGAAAATGGAAAGAGGAAAGTTAATTTACAATTGGCAATTCTTCTGATCCGAAGTCTAGTAAAATTAACAACTTCTATACCTTCGGCATTGTTTTTGTTTTCCAAAATTTTTTTCTACAAATATTCGATCCCTCTTATTTTGCGGGGTAAACTCTTTGGGGTCGGTCATTTTTCAAACCTATTCACCCTTTCTCCACATTCTGCGAGGAGAGTTTCTCAAAACACACCAATAATCAGCCATCTCTCCTATCTGCCCTGTCTGCCTGATCTGATACATTTTGCGGGGCTTTTTGTAATGATTGAACAATGCTTTTAAGACAACTACGAAAAAATTAAATATTTCTTAGCCCCAGCGGGGGATATCTCATTAACCACGGTTTTCAACCCGTGGGCGTTACGAATAAAAACAACAAAAAAGTTTTGGCGCGATTTTTGGAGGGTTGATTTTGGCAAAGCAAAAAATCGTGACAAAACTCTCAAGAGGGAAAGACAAGCTAAATTTTTTTGCCACCAAATTTAAACTTGTACCAAAAAATAATTGACTTTGAAAATCGAATACAATAATTTAGTAAGCCTTATTTGAATTTACTTTGTAAGTTATTAAAGTTCATTAAATATTGATGAAAGCGGAGAAAGCCTCCGTTTATTAACGGGGCGTAGCGTAGTCCGGTTAGCGCGCCTGCTTTGGGAGCAGGAGGTCGCAGGTTCAAATCCTGCCGCCCCGACAGAATGTCGGGGAAGGTCGCAGGTTTCCCGATTAAAAATCGGGACCGCCCCGATGAACCGGACACCGTTAAATTTTTTTATATTTAATTATTGAAATTTTGGAAATAAAAAAGGCACGGTAAGTTAAAATTTGATTATTTCTTCTCGCCATACCGTAGAAAGATTAAAGTTCTTTTGTTAGTGAATTTTTACTGAGCTCCCGAGAGTGAAAACGCTCGCAATAAATGCGCCAGTAGCTCAACAGGACAGAGCAACGGCCTTCTAAGCCGTAGGTTGGAGGTTCGAGTCCTCCCTGGCGTACTTTTTACATGGTGGGTATAGCTCAGTTGGTTAGAGCGTCTGGTTGTGGCCCAGAAGGTCAAGGGTTCAAGTCCCTTTACTCACCCCAATTTTGGCCCCATCATCTAACGGTTAGGATACAGCCCTTTCACGGCTGACATACGGGTTCGAATCCCGTTGGGGTCACAACAAAAGGGAATGTCTAAAAAGTCTGAAATTGTCATTTCGAAGGAGCGAAGCCCCGCCAAAGGCGGGGAGAAATCTTTTAAACCTGCCTACCCTGGCAGCAGGCATGGTTCACAATGTTCTCAAAGATTTCTCACCCCGATAAATCGGAGTTCGAAATGACACGCTTACTTTTTAGACAACCCCTTTTTCATTTTAAATTAAGGGAAAAATGATTTACTTTATTCGGCTTCATCTGTTTATTTATTTAGCCACTAATTACGTGAATTTAGTCTTAAGTCTCAAGCCGAAGCTTCGAGTTAAAAAATTAGCAGGTTAATAATTAGTAACCAGTCCCAATCTTAACCTTAATCTTAGCCTCAACCTTAACCTTAATTTCAATATCCAAACAAAAAATATCAGAACAATCAGCCATCCAACCATCCAATCATCCAACCATCCAATCATGCAATCAATCTACTCCTCACGCATTCATCACCTGCCTACCGCCTGCCTGCCGGTAGGCAGGGCAGGCAGGTTCATAAATAATATCATTTACTTGGGTGTCTTAAAATTAGTCATGTATGTTTCATTGTGTAAGTTTTCAAATCAATAAGGGTAGAAAATAAAAAACAGAAGCGAAAATGCTGACAATACCCACAATCCCGGCTTCACGTCTTTAATTTCACCGGCAAAGAATTTTGTAATCGGGTAAACCACAAACCCTGCAGTCATTCCTATCCCCAAATTGTAAGTAAAACTCATCAGCGCAATAATTACAAAAGCAGGAATTAATTCGCTAAAATTATTAAAATCTAAATTTTTAATCGGTGACATCATTAAAAGTCCAACAATAATAAGCGCCGAGCCGTAAGCATAACCCGGAATCACCGTGAAAAAGGGTGCAAAGAAGATTGCAAGTAGGAACAAAACGGATGTTACGACCGCAGAAAATCCCGAGCGCCCGCCTGCTTCAATCCCTGCGGCGGACTCGATGTAAATTCCTGCTGTTGTTGTTCCCAGTAAAGAAGCCGCTACTGTGGAGAGAGCATCGCAGAGAAACGGTTTTTCAATCTCGGGCAGATTACCGTTTTCATCCAATAATTTTGCTTTGTAGGAAACGCCAAGCAGCGTTCCCATTGTGTCAACAAAATCCATTACTAACACGGTTAAAATAACCGCTAAGAAACCCCAAGTTAAGGCTCCTCCGATGTCAAGATGTAAGAATAAAGGCGTAAGAGAAGGGGGAGCGCTAACCCAATGCTTTGGCAGGGGAGTTGCTCCGAAAATGAAGCCGAGTATTGCGGTGGTAAGAATTCCGATTAAAATTGAGCCTTTGACTTTTTTAATCATTAGTATGCCGGTAAAGAGGAAGCCGAAGAGGGCTAATAATACGGTCAACTCGTGGAAGTTTCCTACCTTAACCGGTGCACCGGGTACGCCCACTTGAACGATGCCCGTTTCATTTAACCCGATGAAAGCAAGGAAAAATCCTATCCCGACCGCAAAAGAAATTTTTAAACTTTCGGGAATTGAATTCGCCAGCCAGCCTCTGAGATTTCCCAATGTAATTAAAGTAAAAAGAAATCCGCTGATAAAAATTGCACCTAATGCCGTTTGCCAGCTGTAGCCGAGAGTTTTAACCACAGTAAAAGCGACGAAGGCATTTTCCCCCATGTACGGTGCAATTGCAAAGGGGCGTTTGGCATAAACTCCTAAGGCAAAAGTGCCTAAGAAGGCGGTGTAAATTGTTGCTGCCATCGAGGCTTCGAAAGGCATACCTGCGACTTCCAGAATTTTAGGATTAACAATAATAATGTAAGCCATTGTCACAAATGTCGTGAAGCCGCCGATTAACTCATTCTTCAAATTGGTGTTCAGTTCTTTGAAATTAAAGTACTTTGCAATCATAGTTCCTCCATGCTGTAATTATTTTATTTGCAAGTTTAATGATTTACAATGCCGGAGTTTGTTGCCAAACGTCAAATTTTTTTTACTGTTTGTTTAAAATAATTAAAAGAATACTTTATTAAAAGAGAATGAATTTATATATTGGAATACTTAAAGTTATTTAATTATTTAACAGAAACCTCACGTGAGAATAAGAACAGTCATTCCGAAAGGTGAAGCACGCAAGCTCGTCCTCCAAAGAAGGAAGGAAATCTCTGAAGCCGAGATAAAAAGGAAAACCTTTAAAGTAATCGAACGATTGAAAGAGCAGGATGAATTCCTCAATGCAAAAACGGTTCACTGTTACATCGCCAGCAGAGAGGGGGAAGTTGACACACGTCAGTTAATAAATCTGATGCAAGAGATGAACAAAGCAATTGTCGTTCCGAAGTTGAACCCTGTTTCCAAAACTTTTTCCAGAGGGTGCTTTACAAGTTGGACTGAAATGATTAGAAATGAAGAAGGTTACCTGGAGCCTGCCGTCGGCATTAACGACAGCCTTGACGATATTGATTTGGTGATTGTCCCTGCCGTTGCCGTTTCAATTCACGGACAAAGGATCGGTTACGGCGGCGGCTATTACGACAAACTTCTTCGTAATCTCTTTGTGCCTAAATTCGTTCTGGCATTTGAATTCCAAATTTTTGATGATATTGAATCCACTACGGCGGATACGAGGGTGGACAAAATAATTACCGAGCTACGAGTTGTAGATGTGTTAAAACATTCTGTTTATTAAAACGGTAAGGCTGTGGACCCGGAAGTTGAGCAGAATGAAAGTAACAAACCCACCGAACTTTTTGAAAGCCGTCGTTTAACAAAATCCCGAAAGAATAAAATTTTTGCAGGTGTTTGCGGTGGAATTGCCGAATATTTTAACGTAAAGCCTTTTATTGTAAGACTTCTGTTTTCGCTTTTTATCCTTTTCGGCGGCTGGGGGGTAATTATTTACATTCTTTCCGCGGCGCTTTTACCTTACCCTAAAGGCGAAACAAATTTTACACCGTTAAAAAATTCGGTAAATATTTTGTTGGGAATTTTGTTGCTCTTTGCCGGTACTTATCTTGTTCTGCGAAATACGGCGTTCGATTATTTCCTTAATTTTTTTAGCTTGCCGGATGAATTGATTATTTCATTAATGCTTTTAATCTTCGGAGTAATTCTTTTTGCCAAAAGAGAAATTTTTGTCCTTTCGAACGAGAAAGAAAGTGACGAGGAACTCACGAAAAAAATTTTAGGTGTGTTTGAGAATTTCTCTCTTTACACGGGCATCAACGTAACTTTACTCCGAATGGCAGGATTGATCTTCTTCTTTTTAACGGGTGGAATCGGAATAGTAATTTACTTGATTTTGTATTATTTCAACAGGGTAAACACAAATGAAGGATGAAGTCTATTCACTATTTCCCTCTTCCTATTTGATTCTTAGCGGCTTGCTGATTTTCCTTAAATTTGTTTCGGTTGTGCAAACATCCGTTACAGTAATCTTTGGAATTTTGTTTTCCGTTATTTCACCGTTTTATCTTTATTTCTCGTTCGGACGCAAGAGGAAAGGCGGATTGATTATTTCCACGTTTTTGTTTTTACTCGGCGTAATTCTTCTTACGGTTTATTTCTTTGAAATTTTAGATGTTGTCCCCATTGTTTTACCTTCGGTTTTTTTCATTGCCGGTGGAATATTTTTAATGTTATTCATAGACAATCCAAGGGCTAAGGCGTTTCTTGTAAATTCAATAGCTCTTTTCGCACTTGTTTTTTTTGCTTTCTTCGGTTCGAACCTTACAATCATTAATGTTCTAAATCACATAACTTTTACAATCTTAAATTACTGGGAAATTCTGATGATTTTCCTTGGACTCGGGATGATTGTGGGGTAGAAATATTTTAACGGTACAAATTTAATTTCGGTTACAAAAGAATTTTAGCTTGTCCTTTCCCTTTGAGGATTTTGTCATTTTCATTCGCGTTCTCGAGATGAAGGAATGCATGGCTGCATGAATGGATGGATGCATGGTTGGATGAATAGTATCCTCAATCAAATCCTTGTTTTTTTTGTCAAGAAATTAAATAAAAACATTCCTTCATTTCCGTTTGAAAAAATTAGAGAAAGTTTTTAATATTCTTCAATCTTCAAGTTCAAATAATAATTCTTCATTTTTAATTCCTATTTGCGGCTTGCTACGATATGAACTTTGCGAAAATTCTCTGCGTTCTCTGCGTAGAAAAGGGATGTGGTTCCACGCAAAGACCGCAAAGATTTTTTCGCAGAGGGAAAAATGAAGAGGTAATAATAAATAGATTTTAATCATTATAGTGC
>WFQV01000200.1 GCA_015486905.1 Melioribacteraceae bacterium
GATAGAACCCAAGGTAATGAGGATTTTTTCACTGTCATTTCAACTGAACGAAGCATGGTCAGTCGTTCCTTAGCGTACTCCACAACCTTCAATCTTCTTAATCAAAGAACATCCATTTATCCATTTGTCCACTCATCCAAAATGCCGTTGGGAAACGGTGTGTTGAAAAATTAGAACTTTTAACTTCGCCAAACATTTCGATAGATTGATTCACTTCGATACATTCTGCATCGTTTTTGTTTTTACAAATTTTCTTCTACAAACCTTTTAGCTCTTTGTGGATCAGTACAAGTGATTCCGTGTGAAAAATTCGCTAATAATAATTCCAAAATCCAAAATCATTCTTCATTCTTCATTTTTAATTTTTAATTCTTAATTGTTTTGTTCTTTGGATAGTTAAAATTGCACTCGTATTTTAAAATTAAGAATTTTTTATTTGAAGAAAAGGGAACTAAAATGTTAAAAAAGTTTTTTTCTCTGACGTTTATTTTATCTTTGATTTTTCTTTTTGCCTGTGAGAGCAAAGAAGAAAACGTTTCGATTAAATTAAACAAGGGTTGGAAATTTCAAACCGGCGATAACCTCGATTACGCCAAACCGGATTTTGACGATTCCGGCTGGAAAAACATTTCGGTGAACAAAACCTGGAATAAGCAAGGCTATCCGAAATACTGGGGTTTTGCATGGTACAGAATCAAATTTGTAATTCCTTCTTCGTTAAAAAAAGAAGCCGATTTAAAAGATAGCCTGATTTTCAAAATGGGGAAAATCGACGACTTCGACCAAGTGTTTTTTAACGGCGTTTTAATCGGAGAAAATTTGCGGAACGTTAAGCGCGGGACAAAACCGGCGGACGCTTTTAAGGATTTGAAACATTCCTATTGGAACGACTTCCGGCGTTACTCGCTGGCTGCGGACGACACACTGATTAAATGGGACAAACAAAACGTAATTGCAGTACGTGTTTACGATTGGGGCGCCGCCGGGGGAATATTCTCCGGCGGACTTAGCATCGGAATGCCGGAAATTCGGGACTATTTGAAACTTGAAATCGACAAAGGAAATTTCTGGGAAAACAAAAATAAGTTGACTAAGAAAATTAAAATGAAAAATATTTCAGAAGCGTACACTATTGAAGGAGAATTTTCCACCGAAGTGGAAGACAACATTAACGGCAATGAAATTTTTTCGAAAGAAATCGATGTAACTTTACAGCCGAAAAGCGAAGAAGAACTCGACTTTGCTTTTGTTAAGCCAAAACAATCCACAATAGTCAGCTACGATTTCGAATTCGACAAAGAGTCGGAAATTGAACTGAGTGAAGGTGTGCCTTACATTTTAACCCCGCCGGTAAAGGACGATCCCCGCATTAACGGTGCATTGGCTTACGGTGAAAGACCCGGAAAGCCCTTCCTTTACAGAATTGCCGCAACGGGCAAACGTCCGGTTAACTTTTCCGCCGAATCTTTACCGAAGGGACTTACACTAAATCCCGCGACCGGAATAATTACAGGTAAAGTTAATAAGGCCGGTAAGTACGAAGTTACACTTACTGCAAAAAACAAATTCGGTTCCGATTCCAAAGTTTTGGAAATTGTAATCGGCAATAAAATTTCACTCACACCTCCGATGGGCTGGAACAGTTGGAATTGCTGGGGATTAAGTGTTTCGCAGAAAAAAGTTTACGATGCCGCAAAAGCCTTTGTGGAAAAAGGTTTGGCAAATCACGGCTGGACTTACATCAATATTGACGACGGTTGGGAGATTTACGGAAAATCAAAATTGCGTAAGCGAAGTCCGAGCGGTGAAATTTTGACGAATAAAAAATTTCCCGATATGAAAAAATTAGGCAGCAAAATTCACGCACTTGGTTTGAAGTTTGGAATTTACTCATCTCCCGGACCTTTGACCTGCGGAGGTTACATGGCAAGCTACGGGCACGAATTTCAAGATGCACGCACATTCGCAAAGTGGGGAATTGATTATTTGAAATACGATTTGTGTAGTTACCGTAGAATGATGAAAGACCAAAATTCCGTAGAGGAGCTGATGCCGCCTTACATTAAAATGCAGAAAGCACTGCAAAAGATTGACCGAGATATTGTTTACTCCATCTGTGAATACGGCAATGGCGAAGTTTGGAAGTGGGGTGAAAAAGTCGGAGGGAACCTCTGGCGTACAACAGGCGACATTTGGGACGAGTGGTCAAGATTGTAC
>WFQV01000201.1 GCA_015486905.1 Melioribacteraceae bacterium
CCGAAGAACCGATTAATGTGAAAGGCAAAGAAATAATTCCACGCGACGTTTACCACGCACTTTTGGAACCGAAGTTGAAAGTTGAAACTCCAAAAGACGTCGGAATAATGCGTATTGTTGCAAAGGGCAAAGTTAATGGTGAGAAGAAAGAATTTTCTATTGAATTGGTTGAATCGATTGATGAAAAAATCGGGCTTACGGCAATGCAAAAACTAACCGGCTGGCACAGTTCAATTGTAGCAATCCTTTCGGCAAAAGGAATTATTCAAACCGGTGCACACAGTGTTGAATCAATAGACGGTGCTTTGATTTTAGAAGAAGCAAAAAAGAGAGGATTTGCTTTCAAAGAAACTTGGAAGTGATTTAAGGACTTTTTTCAAGAATGTACTGAGTGAAACTTTTTGATATGTTCACATCATTTTCCGAAAATAGAGGGAAGAGACAGATGCTTTAAATGCTAAATAAAAAAGATTCGAAATTGTTGTTTCACTTTGGATTTAAAAATATCCGAATACTATTTTTATTTTGTCCGAATAATCTTCATCTTAAATTGTGGAAACGAGAATCCGATTTCAATTGTTCAAAACTTCCGAATTCAAAATAAATTTCCGGCTGAATGATTAAATCCTTATTTTTGCGTGTTAAATAAATCGGATAAATGAAGAAAACGATTAAATATATTTACCTTTTAGGTGCGTTGTTTTTCTTGTTTGAATTTACTTACGCACCCTTGCTCCACAATCATCCGCCTGATATTTACGACCACTACAATTGTCCTGCCTACATTTTAAGTGTAACTCTTGTTTCTTTCGCGGTTACAATTTTTTTGGTAATAAAACTAACTGCTCCGTTTAAAAAACGAATTGTTAAAGAAAATACATTAATAAAGCCAAAAGTTGTTAAATTTAACGTCTATTCTCACCGAGCCCCTCCTCTTTAATCCTTTCAGACCGTAACCAGAGTAAAAAAACATCAATTAAAATATTAGGTGGAGAAATGAAAAAGATTATTCTTCTTTCTTTTATTCTCCTTATGGGGACGAATCTAAGCATTAAAGCACAAGATTCTACAAAGATTAAGGAGCTTGAGGAAAGGGTACAAAAACTTGAAGAGAAAGCTCAACAGAGCGAGTTACAAAAATTGATTTCTGAAGCTGAAAAAATTTCCGAACAAAAAAAATCAACGAAAAAATTAAAAACTTTCAATAGTGGTCAGCGTTCGCAACAAGCAATAAATCCGGAGATTAGCGTGACGGGCGATCAATATTTGCAATATATTGCCGACAAACGGAACTACCGTCCCGGTGAAAGGTCGGGCGCTTATTTCAGAACTTTGGGCTTGCACATGCAAAGTAATCTTGACCCTTACAGCTTTGCCAAAGTTGCGTTGGAATTCAGCCCTAACGGCTTTGGTTTTGGCGAGGCTTATATGACTTGGGCAAATTTCCTGCCTAAGATTAGCCTTACCGTGGGAAAATTCCGTCAACAATTCGGCATAGTAAACCGTTGGCATGTACACTCGTTAGACCAGTTTGATTTCCCCCTTGCACTTACAACCATTTTAGGCGAAGAAGGGTTAAATCAAATAGGACTTTCGTTCGATTGGTTAATGCCCAATATTACGGCAGATGAAAACGAACTTACCGTTCAAATTACAAACGGGCAAAATGAACATTTGTTCTCGGGAAATTTGTTCTTTTTCCCATCGACATTAGTACATTTCAAGAACTATTACGATTTAAACCGGAATACTTATTTGGAGTTCGGTTTGACAGGAATGCTCGGAATGAATAACCTCAAAGGGTACGTAGGTGATTTGCACATTTACCAACCCACACGTTGGACAAAATTAGCAGGGGCTGATTTGACGCTCGCCTGGGAACCTGTTAATCAAGCCCTTTACGAAGGCTTTACCTGGCGTTCGGAAGTCTATTACGCCGATAAGGAACTTTTGGGGAACGGGCATATTAAAGCTCTCGGAGGCTATACTTATTTTGAATACAAATTTTCCGAACAATGGCAAGCCGGTTTAAGATTGGATTATACGCAACCTTTCGAACAATTTAATTCCGGCAAATACCTTTACCAATTTGTCCCCTATATTACTTGGTGGCAAAGTCATTGGGTTAAACTCAGACTTCAATATAATTACTTGAACGGTAACGATATTGCGCAGCCTGCTAACACTCTGAGACTTCAGTTAGTCTGGGCTGCCGGTCCTCACAAACATGAAAGATATTAACGGAGAATGACAATGAAAAAAATAAATTTAATTGTGGCGGTTTTATTAATTTTCTCATCCTTAGTCCTTGCAGGCAACAAGCTCTTTGTGGTTACTACCATTAGTACCTATGCCGATATTGCCAAGAAAATAGGGAAGGATAAGGTTGAGGTTCATTACATTGTTCAAGGCGATCAAGATGCTCATTTCGTAAGACCCAAACCGAGTTATGCCGTTATGCTAAGCAAAGCCGACGTATTTGTTTCCACCGGTTTGGACTTGGAGCTTTGGGTGCCCTCGCTTGTGGATATGTCCAAGAATGAAAAAATCCGCTCGGGACAAATAGGTTTCGTTGCCGCAGCGGATGGAATAGACCTTTTAGAGAAACCGACAGTCTTTTCACGAAGCGAAGGCGGGCTTCATATTTACGGCAATCCGCACATTACTTCAAGTCCGTTGAATCTGAAAATAATTGCCGAAAATATTGCAATAGGGCTTGAAAAGAACGACCCGAAGAACACAAACTTTTACGAGGCGAATCTTAAAAAATTTAAAGACAAAATCGACCGTAGATTGTTCGGCGATACACTTGTAAATCTTATGGGCGGCGGATTATTAACGAAGTTAGCAAATTCCGGGCACCTGTTCGAATTCCTAACAACGAAAGCCTACAAAGGGAAAAAATTAGTTGACTATTTGGGCGGCTGGCTCAAGGAAGCTCTCCCGTTGAGGAACAGAAAGATTGTAACGTACCATAAGAATTGGGTCTATTTCGCAAAACTTTTCGGGTTAGAAATAGTGAGTAACGTCGAGCCGAAGCCGGGAATTCCTCCTTCACCGAAACATGTTGAAGAATTGGTCGGGTTAATGAGGAAGCACCATATTAAAGTCATCCTCTCGGCAAATTATTTCAGTGCAAGCAAAGTGCGGGAAATTTGCTCAAAAGTCGGTGCCGTTCCGGTAATTGTCCCGGTGTACGTTAACGGTGCGCCCGGAACTGACGATGTGTTCAAATTAATCGACTTATGGATTAGCAAAATAGACGAAGCTTTTGCGAAGGTAAGTTGAGCTTTTAGCCAATACGGAATTTAAACCGGGTGGAATTCAATCCTCCCGGTTTCTTCCGCACATTGAAGTTATCTCAAGGGTAAGATTAAAATTATTTGGAGTAAAAATGAATTTAAGTATTTGGGACATAATGGGACCCGCCTTTTTCGAGTGTTTAATCTTGGTGGGAATTCACTCTTATTTGGGACTTCACGTTATTAGGCGAAAAGTAATTTTTGTTGATTTGGCTTTGGCGCAGATTGCGGCATTAGGAACAACGGTAGGGTTCCTTTTCGGAATAATGCCCGGAACGCAGGGAGCGTATTGGTTTTCATTGACTTTTGCAATAATCGGCGCTGCGGTTTTTTCCGTTTCCAGAATTCGTCACGAGAAGATTCCACAGGAAGCTGTGATTGGTTTGGTTTATGCCATTGCCGCCGCTGTGGCTATTTTGGTCATTGACAAGGCTCCTCATGGTGCCGAGCATATTAAAGAATTATTAACCGGAAGCATCCTTTGGGTTAAATGGGGAACGATTGAAACTGCTGCCATTGTTTATGCTTTGGTAGGAGTGTTCCATTTTATTTTCAGGGATAAATTCATTTTAATTTCCGAACATCCCGAAAAGGCTTACGAACAAGGGCTTTCGATACGTTTCTGGGACTTCCTTTTTTACGTTTCGTTCGGAATAGTAATCACGCATTCCGTTGGAACGGCTGGTGTTCTGCTCGTGTTCGTTTTTTTGGTTGTCCCTGCTATTACCTCGATGATGATTACCGACGTGCTTTGGAAACAGCTTGTAATAGGCTGGTCGATGGGGCTTTTCGTTACCGTGATAGGGCTTTACATTTCCTACGTGGCTGATTTGCCAAGCGGACCTACTGTGGTTGCTTTCTACGGTTTGGTACTTACGCTTGTTGCAGTGGGGCTTTATCTATTTAAAGCTCAAAAGAAATCGAAAGCGTTTGTTAATGTGGCTATCGGAATTGGTGTGACCCTTTTGGTGGCTTTCGGAATAATTGTAATGGGCAGAGCTTTTAAAAAGTCGCAATTAAAAAATCACACGCAGAAAACCGAAGCTGTTTTTAATGATACCGCATTTAGCAAAATTAAAAAATTAAACGGTACGGATTTGCAAAAATATTTAGCGGGATTTAACAACACCGATTCTCTTTTCGGTTTTTTTAATACAAGCAATGACAAATACCAAAAATTTCAGATTGCACAACGTTTGGTAAATGTGAACCTTAAAGAAGGTGTAAAAGCAATGCTGAGTTTACTCAAAGATAGTTCCCTCCCGTTTGTTAACCAGGAAATAGCTGACGAAATAAAAAAATTGACACATTTAAGTTTCTCTTACGACCCTCTCGGCAGCAAGGAACAAAACCTTAAAGCAATTAAAAAAATAGAGAGGTGGCTTAGAACAAACGAATGAAAAATGACAAGTCACTTTGTTACGAGTTTTAAGTCTTAAGTGAGTCTTAAGTAACGAGTAAGGAGCGCTGTTTTCTGCTAAATGTAAGGGTACAGGTTTAAAATCTGTAGCAAAAAATAAAAAAAATAAGAAAGAAGAAACAAGAAAATAAGAAATAGTTTAACGCGAGACGCCCGCCTTCGTCTGCGCTTCTCTTGACTACGTCGTGACAAGCAAGAGGTAAGACGTAAGACGCAATAATTAAAAATTAAGAATTAAAAATTTTTCAGTTGCCTTCAGCATCGTAGGGTTTTTTTAATCGATTTATTCTAAAGACATTTGACCCATTCGGGGTCGGAAAGATTTTTTTTATTTGATTGTAGCGAATATTGATTAGCTTCCCAATGGTTTGCGAATTTCAAGTTGATTCCAGCTAAACCGTAAACCTTGGAGAGTTAAATGCTTCCTCTTCGCCAATTCCATTCAAACATCCCTCCAACCATCCAAATAGAACGCTGCCGAAGGCAGCAAATTACCAAGGACTATTTAAGGGAACTCGTTAATGACGCCACGCCGAAGGCGGGGCAAATAACAAAGCTCTCAAGTGGAAAGGACAAGCTAATTTTTTTTTGACACCGAATTTAAACTTGTACCACTGTGATCTGTCATTTCTCTAATAATGGTTCTCCTGAAAATGTACCAACAGAAGAACTTTTTAATTAACTTTAATAATTAAAAAAAATTTTTTTATTAAAATGCCTCAAGCAAGACAAAGAATTGTATTTTTAGACATAATGCGTGCATTCGCAGTTTTTATGATGGTACAAGGGCACACTGTAAACGCACTTTTGGGAACTGAATACAGAAACGACGGATATTTCCTTTATTCATTTTGGCATTATCTGAGAGGGTTTACGGCTCCTATTTTTATGTTTACTGCCGGTGTGGCTTTTACTTATTTGTTTAAGTTAAGCGCCAAACCCTTTGGGGAGAATCCGCGCGTAAAAAAAGGAATCAAAAGATTTTTGCTTTTGTTGGGGCTTGGTTATCTCCTGCGCTACCCCACCTGGCGTGTGGTAGATTTTTCAATCGTATCGGAAAAGGAATGGGTGACGTTCTTTGTCGTGGACGCACTTCACCTTATTGCGTTCGGTATTTTAGCGCTGATTTTCTTATTGTGGCTAAGTGAAAGAATTAAAGTGGATTTTTATCTCGTCGCAGCATTTGTTACAGTTTCCGTTGTTTTACCTTCCGCTTTTATTAACGGCTTGGACTGGAAGAGTATTCTGCCATTACCGTTAGCAAATTATTTCACCCCTGCCTACGGTTCATTTTTCCCGTTGTTCCCATGGCTTGCTTACGTTGTGGCAGGAGGAATATTGGGAAACTACATTGCGTTAAATCCCGGTGCCCACCGCAAACGTGAATTTGCTACCTCTCTTATTGGAATAGGATTAAGTTTAATAGTTCTTGCTTTGGCAATTGACTATTTTTTAATTAATGGGGACAGTGCAAGAAACGTAATATTTTTATTTTTAACAAGAACCGGTGGTGTGGTTATGCTTAACGGAATAGTCGCAATGATTGTTTTGAAATCTTCCGACGTCCCGGAAATTGTGAAATTATTGGGGAGGAACACTCTCTTTATTTACGTTGTTCACCTCGTGGTTATTTACGGCAGCGCATGGAATCTGGGATTGGCGGAGTTAGTCGGACCGGTATTTTCTTTTGAAATGACCTTAATTTCGGTTGCTTTAATGTTTGTTTTTGTGTACGGAATGATTATTTTAAGAAAAAAATTTGAGAAGATTAGAAAAGAAAAATTAGCTTTAGTGAGAATTTAATGATTAGAAAATCAATTACAACAGACCCTTTGCCAAAGGATGACGAAAAGCAGTTTGAGCAGACTTTACGACCACGAAGGTTCGAGCAATTCGTCGGGCAAAAAAAGATTACCGACAATCTTAAAGTCTTTATCGGTGCCGCTAAGAAAAGAGGCGAAGGTTTGGACCATGTGCTTTTAACGGGGCCTCCCGGACTCGGTAAAACTACACTTGCTCACATCATCGCAAATGAAATGGGCGTCAAGATTAAAGTTACCTCCGGTCCCGTTTTGGAAAAGCCGGCGGACTTAGCAGGGATTCTAACCAATCTGGAAGAGAAAGCTGTCCTTTTTATTGATGAAATACACCGCCTGAGCCCTGTAGTGGAAGAATATCTTTACTCCGCAATGGAGGACTTTAAATTGGACATAATGATTGACTCCGGTCCCAGCGCAAGAACGGTTCAAATTACTCTGCCGCAGTACACGCTGGTGGGTGCCACTACGAGAGCAGGTTTACTGACGGCACCTCTGCGCGACCGATTCGGAATTAAATTTCGTTTGGACTACTACGAAGCCGAACTTGTGAAAAAAATTATTGACCGTTCGGCTAAAATTCTCGAAGTTGAAATAGACGAGGATGCGGCTTTTGAATTGGCTAAAAGAAGCCGCGGTACGCCGCGTGTAGCGAATCGACTTCTAAGACGCACCCGCGACTTTGCACATTTTGAGGACAAAAATCGTATTAATACCGAAATTGCACGGAAGGCTCTCGATGCTTTGGAAGTTGACCAATACGGTTTGGATGAAATGGACAAGGAAATTATTTTGACAATTATTGAAAAATTTAGCGGCGGGCCCGTCGGATTGAATACACTTTCGGTAGCTGTTAACGAAGACCCCGGCACGATTGAAGAAGTTTACGAACCGTTTTTAATTCAGCAGGGATTTATTCAACGTACACCACGCGGAAGGGAGGCAACGGATTTGGCTTACGAAAGATTTAACAAAAGGAGGAAAAGAGTTGGCGGACAGCCCTCGCTTTTCGGAGATGAAGGATGATTGAATTAAAAGGAATAAAATTTGAGAATTCTCTGCCGTTCGTGTTGATTGCCGGACCCTGTGTAGTGGAAAACGAGAAGATTACTTTATTTACCGCAGAAAAAATCAAAGCTATTACAGATGAACTCGGAATACCTTACGTGTTTAAATCGAGTTACAAAAAGGCAAACAGGACTTCGCTACATTCCTTTACCGGCTTGGACTTCGACGAAGCATTAAAGATTCTTTCACGAGTTAAAGAAGAATTTGATTTGCCGGTTATTACGGACATTCATCTCCCGGAGGAAGCTTCGCCTGTAGCG
Source organism: Melioribacteraceae bacterium (assembly GCA_015486905.1). Lineage (GTDB taxonomy): Bacteria > Bacteroidota > Ignavibacteria > Ignavibacteriales > Melioribacteraceae > WFQV01. The sequence goes on from WFQV01000201.1 coordinate 7,868, forward strand.
GAAGTTGCCGACATCTTACAAATTCCGGCTTTCCTTTGCAGGCAAACAGATTTGCTTTTGGCAGCCGGTGTTACGAACAGAATTGTGAACATTAAAAAAGGACAATTCCTTGCGCCTTGGGATATGCGTTACGCCGCCGAAAAAGTTGAGAGTACGGGCAATAAAAAAATATTACTGACCGAGAGAGGTTCTTCCTTCGGTTACGGAAATTTAATTGTGGATATGCGCTCCCTTCAAATAATGAAAGAGTTGGGTCACCCTGTTGTAATGGATGCCACACATTCGGTACAAATGCCGGGGCAGAAAGGTGTAACGGGCGGGGAACCTAAGTTTATTGAGCCACTTGCCAAAGCGGCTGCCGCCGTTGGAATTGCCGCCCTGTTTTTGGAAGTCCACCCGGAACCTGCAAAGGCACTTAGCGATGCCGCCTCGCAGTTACCTTTGGAAAATTTGAAAGAACTTTTGATTAAAGTTAAAAGGATTGACGATGCGGTTAAGCAGTAAGTCGCTTGAAAAGCTGAGCAATATTAAAATTGTCCTTTTCGATTTGAACGGTGTGCTAATTAAAACATCCGATCTAAACGAAATGTGCAATGCGGATTTTGATTTTTGTTTCGGACGCTTGGTGCATTTCTTCTCAACACGTGGAATTAAATTAGGTGTTATTACCGCGAATACGGATGCAAAGGTGAAAAAGGAATTTGAAAAGTACGAAATAGAATTGGAAACTGCCAGCATTAACAAATTGGAATTAGCTCAAAAGATTTTAAAGAGAAACAATTTGGCGCTTGAAAACCTTCTCTACGTTGGTGACGAGATTTTCGATTTGCAACTAATGAAAAAAGCCGGCTTCTCGATTGCTCCCTCCACAGCTTCCCGCTCGGTTAAAAGAGTTGCCGATTACGTCTCCGATGCACCCGCAGGGGCTGAGCTGATGGACGATGTCGAAAGTCTCTTCTTACTATTGGAGGAAAATTTAACGGAGAAAGGGAATTAATTTTGCAAGGAAGAGAATTAAATAAAAAGGAAAAGTTTTTACTCTATTCCATTCTCCCGGCAAACCGGAAAGGTTACAATGAGTATCGTCAAAAGATTAGCGAGATGGTTGTTGTTAACGAAGAGGAAATTTACGAAGGGAAATTATTATTAAGCAAAAGCGGGGAATATTATTCTTCCGAACCGGAAAGCACACCTTCCTTTGCAATGGGTTATTCCGCTTACGACGGCAGAAAATATTACATAGTGATTCACGAAGAGCGGGAGGGGTTCATCCAAGCTTTGATTAGCAGGGAAGGAGAAGCAAAAGGCGAGGGATTGCTTTGGTCTTATTCCAATTGGCGACCGGGGCTTAAAGCCCCCGGAGATAATTCAAAAGTACGGGAAGTGCATCTGCTAAAGAACAAATTGGTTGTTGCTGTTGCACCTGCACATAAAAGAATTTGGGTTTACGAAGCTGACTCGGGTGTTAATTACATTCTGCCGGTTACTAATTTTTACAATGAAATAATGAAAGCGAAGGAAGAAAGGAATCCGAGAGTAGTACTGAATCCTCAAAGAATTTTCGAACACCCCGAGGAGTTGAGCGACAAAGAAATAGGACAGGGGTTCTTGCTTTACAATGAGTACTTGAACAGAATTGAAATCAATTACGATTTGTTCAAAAGCAAAAGTGATGGGGGACGGAAAATATTCTTTAAAAAAATATTTGGGAAGCAAAATGTCTGACAAAGAAATAATCAGTAAAGCACAGGAGGTCATCGAAATAGAAGCCGAAGCAGTCAAAGCTCTTTCGGAGAGAATTGGAAATTCGTTCGTGAAAGCCGTGAGGTTTATTTACGAAGCTAAAGGGAGAGTAATTATTAGCGGGGTGGGTAAGTCGGGCTTAATCGCACGAAAGATTGTTGCTACATTTAACTCTACCGGCACGCCGGCTATTTACCTTCATCCTACCGACGCTCTACACGGCGATTTGGGAATGGTGCGCAAAGGTGATATTACAATAATTATTTCAAAAAGCGGGAGCACCGAGGAGCTTTTTAATTTGGTACCGATGATTAAAAGACTTAACGTTAAAATAATTGGGATGCTGGGCAAGAGAAATTCTAAAATTTCACGACTTTGCGATGTGGTGCTTGACATTGGTGTTAAAGCTGAAGCGTGCCCTTACGATTTGGCACCTACCGCATCCACTACCGCAACGCTTGTAATGGGCGATGCGCTCGCCGTCTCCCTTTTGGATTTACGGGGATTTACCGCAGAGGACTTTGCAACATTGCACCCGGCAGGTAGCTTGGGTAAACGCCTCTCATTGAAAATTTCCGAAATAATGTACAAGGGGAAAGATGTCCCCGTCGTAAACCAAGAGGATTCTTTAAAGGATGCAATAATTGAAATTACTTCCAAAAGGTTGGGTACGACCGCTGTTATTAATGACAACGGAGAATTGGTGGGAATAATTACCGACGGAGACCTTCGCAGACTTTTGGAGAAAACAATGGACATAACGGATTTGAAAGCAAAAGATATTATGACGAAAAATCCTAAAACTATTGACCCCGATTTACTTGCTTCCTTTGCTTTGCAACAAATGGAAAATTACAAAATTACTTCTCTTATTGCAGTTAAGAACGACAACATCCCCGTGGGTATTATTCATTTACACGATTTGGTCAATTTGGGCTTGCAACAGAGATGACTAAAAAAATTCTTTCGCTTCTGATTGTGATTTCCCTTTTTGCCTGCGGCGAGGAGAAGGTTCAGCCCTCTGTTAATAAACAAATTTCTGGCGATGTAATTCCCGACCAGGAAAGTTGGAACTCAAAAATAATTTTTTCCGAAAACGGGATTCTTAGAGCGATTCTTTACGCCGATAGCTTGAAAGTTTTCGAGAAGAAGAGAATAACTTTAATCGACGGTGTGAAAATTAATTTTTACGACAGGGAAGGGCACAAGACTTCCACACTTACATCAAAGCACGGAAAGGTTAACGATGCAACAAAAGATATGTTCGCAATCGATTCGGTTGTTGCCGTTAACGACAGCGGTGTGGTGCTGAAGACTTCGGAGCTGGTTTGGAAAAATAAAATTAAAAAAATCAAAACAAACAAATTCGTTACGATTGACGACAAGAGCGAGCATATCGAAGGTTACGGAATGGAGGCGGACGACGATTTGAGTAACTACACAATTTACAACGTAACTTACCAAGCGCGGAAAAAATGATGAAAAGAATTACGCTTGTACTTTTGTGCTTTTTTGCTTTTAACGGCTTTGCCTTAGCTCAGCAGAGCGGGCAGATGGTTATTGTGGGAAAAAGTTTTACGGGCAAGAAAGTTAACGGAATGACAATACGCGAGTTCATTGGCAACGTTGTGATTACTCAGAAGGATGTTAGAATTACTTGCGACCGGGCAATCCAAAATTTGGACGAAAACAAAGCGGAGTTAATCGGTAATGTAATTGTGAAGCAAGACACTATTACCATTAAAACTCCGCGTGGGTTTTATTTCGGAAATGAAAAAAAAGCTTATTCGTATTCGGGCATTTTTTTAGACGACGGGCATGTTAATCTTACTGCTGATTCGGGTTATTATTTCTCCGAAAAAGAATCGGCGAGCTTTTTCGGTAATGTTAAATTAATTGATTCATCGAGAACCCTGCTTTCCGATTCACTGTTTTATTTCAGTAAAAAAGATTCGTCTTTGGCTACAGGAAATGTGGTGTTGCAGGACTCCGCCTCGACGATATTTTCCGATTCCCTTATCTATTTGACGCGTAACAAATTTACCGATGCCCGCGGTAAGGTTAAAATAAAAAATAAGAAGGAAGCAATTACTATTTTTGCCGAGCGACTGTTGAATTACCCCGACAGTAATTACACCCTCCTTTTAGGCAGACCGCTGTTGATGAAAATAGATACGGTTAAAAATGCGGAAAAGGATTCAGTTGTAAGGGAAGACACGCTTTTCCTTTCGGCTAATAAAATGGAGTCTTACTCGGTTCCCGCTTCTCTTTTAATTGCAAAAGATTCTGTCTTAATAGTGAGAAGAAATTTTGCTTCGGTCAACAAAATAACTTTCTTTTACAGAGGGGAAAATAAAATTTTAACTTTTAAACGCAATGATGAAGAACAACCTCCTGTTATTTGGCAGGAAAATTCCCAACTTACGGGAGATTCGATTGCTATTTCGATTAAGAATAATAGCTTGAAACGGATTGATGTGTTTGGGAACGCTGTTATTATTAGTAAAAACAAAGGTTACGATTACCGATTCGACCAGCTTTCGGGCGATACACTAAAAATGTTTTTCGATAAAGGTGAACTTAAGAAAACATTTGTGACCGGCAATGTGCTCAGCATTTACTATTTGTACGACAAAGGCAAAGCGGAAGGGTTGATTAAATCGAGCGGTGACGCCGCTAAAATATTTTTTCAAAAAAATCAAGTTAGCAAAGTTAAATTTTACGGACAGCCCGAGAGTGATTACCACCCGGAAAAATTGATTGAAGGTGAAGAGCAGAGCTTTACCGTGCCGGCTTTTTATTTGTACAAAAACAAACCTTCACGGCGTAAGGTAATTGGAGAAAAAGGAATTTTAATTAAGGATAAACAAAATGAGTGAAAGTTTATTACGAAGTGAGAAGTTAATAAAGATTTACAAAAAGCGAAAAGTCGTCAACGAGGTTTCTATCGGAGTTAAACAAGGAGAAGTTGTAGGATTGTTGGGACCTAACGGCGCCGGAAAGACCACTACTTTTTATATGATTGTCGGAATGATTAGTCCCGACGGAGGTCGGGTTTTTATTGACGGGCGTGAGATAACCAAACTACCTATGTACAAACGGGCTAAAATGGGTATCGGTTACTTACCGCAAGAAGCCTCGATTTTTAGAGGTTTGACGGTTGAACAAAATTTGGAGGCTGTCCTTGAGATGTTGCCTATCTCTAAAAAAGAAAGGAAAGAAAGAGTTGAATCCCTGTTGGAGGAATTAAGCATTACTAATATTAGAAAAAATTTGGGGATGCAACTTAGCGGCGGTGAGCGACGTAGAACGGAAATAGCTCGTGCTTTGGCTGTCCGCCCCAAATTCATTTTGCTTGACGAACCTTTCGCCGGTATTGACCCGATTGCAGTTGAGGATATTATGAAAATAGTGGCGAACTTAAAGAATAAAAACATCGGCATTTTAATTACCGACCACAACGTTCACGAAACGCTTAGTATTGTTGACAGAGCTTATATTTTGATTAATGGTCGTATTTTTAAAGAGGGTTCGGCAGATGATTTGGCAAAAGATGAAGAGGTCAGAAAACTTTACCTCGGTGAAAGGTTTAAACTTGACCGTTATTTTTGATTTTTTTAAAAATAAGGTGTGAATTACATTCTTACGCTAATGCTGCAATGATTATGGCGATTAAAACCAAAGCAATTGCCGAACCGAGAAATATCTTAACAATTCTTTTGAGTCTTACTCTGGCTTTGTAACCTTCAGTATATTTAAGGGGATTATCGTGTTCCCTTTCGTAATCACCCTTTGTAATATCCCAATTTGCGTATTTTTTATTCACTGTAATTTCAAATTATTTTAATATTGAATTACTAATCTATTTAATTTTTAATTAAAATAAAATGTTTTAAATCACTGTACAAGTTTAAATTTGTTGGCAAAAAAAATAGCTTGTCTTTTCCTTTTGAGCGTTTTGTTGCTATTTTTTGTTTTCCTTATTTTTCCCAACCTACCCTTTCCCTCCCTTCCCCACCTGCCTGCCGGCAGGCAGGGTAGGCAGGGCAGGCAGGAGGGAGGGCTTATTCTTGGTGTGTTTTGAGAACCTCGCCCCGCAGAATAAGGAGTCTAATAAAGACGACCTAAAATAAAATCATCCAATCATCCATTTATCCAATAATGCAAGAACAAGAGTAAAGAAAAATAGCTCCACGATGCCGAAAGTATCGTAGTGAAACAATCTATCGAAATGTTTGGCGAAGTTAAAAGTTCTAATTTTACAACACCCCGTCTCCCGACAGCATTTTGGATGAGTGGACAAATGGATAAATGGATGTTCATTGATGAAGAAGGTTGAAAGTTGTGGAGTACGCTAAGGCAGAACTGACCA
>WFQV01000202.1 GCA_015486905.1 Melioribacteraceae bacterium
AACCTATACTGGGAATTACAATGGGAGATCCGGCAGGAATAGGGCCGGAAATAGCTGCAAAAGCTTTAAATAGAAAAAGAGTTTATGAAATATGTAATCCGATTGTTGTTGGCGATGCAAAAGCAATGGAACAGGCAACGGAAATCGCTAAAGTAAATTTAAAAGTGAATCCGATTCATGACGTAAAAGATGCAAAGTATGAATTCGGTACAATAGATGTTTACGATTTAAATAATGTCGATTTAAGCAAACTGGTTCACGGAAAGGTGTCTGCAATGGCCGGCGAGGCTGCGTTTGTGGCAATCAAGAAAGTAATTGAGTTGGCAAATTCGGGCGAAGTGGACGCAACTGTTACGGGACCAATTAATAAAGAATCAATGAACTTGGCGGGGCATCACTTTTCCGGTCATACGGAAATTTATGCCCACTTTACAAACTCAAAAGATCCGGCAATGCTTCTTATCGGTGGCAAACTAAGGGTGGTACACGTTTCTACTCACGTTTCTCTACGCCAAGCATGCGACTTAGTTAAGAAAGAAAGGATTCTGCAAGTAATTAATTACGTTGACAAAGCCTGCAGAGACCTTGAGATAGAAAGCCCGAAAATAGGTGTGGCGGGATTGAATCCCCACGCAAGTGAAGACGGCTTGTTTGGCTGGGAAGAGGAAAGAGAAATAATCCCTGCCGTTAAAGAAGCCCGGGAAGAAGGATTTAATGTCGAAGGTCCTATCCCCCCGGATACAATTTTCTCTAAAGCTCTCGGCGGAATTTACGATGCGGTTGTTGCTATGTACCACGACCAAGGACATATTCCGCTAAAAGTTCTTGGCTTTAAATGGAATGATAAAATCCAGAATTGGGAAAGCGTAAGTGGAGTCAACATTACACTTGGAATCCCCATTATCCGTGCCTCCGTTGACCACGGAACAGCATTCGGTAAAGCAGGTAAGGGGAGAGCCACCGACGAGAGCCTTGTTAACGCAATAGACTATGCCGCTAAAATGGCGTTGCACAAACAATAACAAGACTTAAAATCGAGAACTGAAAATGATAGTAGTTATTGCTGATGATTTTACGGGTGCTGCTGAAATTGCAGGGCTGGGAATTCAATACGGTTTAAAAGTTACTCTCGAACTTAACGTAGTAAAAGAAACCGATGTCGATTTGTTAATCGTTGCTACCGATACCCGCTCGATGAACGAAAAAGACGCTTATCAAACAACGAGGAGATTGAAAGAAAGACTATTGGAATTTGATTATGATTGGCTGTTTAAAAAGACCGACTCAGTTTTCAGAGGTCACGTGCTGTTGGAAATTAAAGCTCTGTTGGATGCAAGTATGAAAAACAAAGCGCTCCTCGTTGCTTCCAACCCCGCTCTCGGTAGAAAAATAATTAACGGTAAATATTATATTAACGACAAACCCTTGAACGAAACGGCTTTTGCAAACGATCCCGAATACCCGATTAAAACCGCTGACGTATTGGAGCTGTTGGGAAATGGGGAAAACATTCCGATAAAATTGTTATCCCCCGATGGCGCAATAACCGGACCGGGAGTTTATTTGGGAGAAGCAGGGACACTCGGGGATTTAAAAAAATTAGCACTAAAGATTGAAAGCGATGTAACCCCGGCAGGGGCATCGGGATTTTTTAATGCGATTTTGGAAGTTAAAGGTTTTGCAAAAAAAGAAGTTAAAGAACCTCCCCCGCCAATTCATGGCGACAAATATTTAATTGTCTCCGGAAGCTCCTATTCGAAATACGATGAGACTATTTCAAAAACAAACTTCGAGGAAGACACTTTTATTAGTTTTATGCCCGATGATATTTTCTTCGATAAAGAAAATTCACGTCAAAGTATGGTAAAATGGATTTCGGAGATTAATGAGGCTTATTCAAAATTTAACAGGGTGCTTATTAAAATAGATCACACGGTATTTTTCGATAAGAAAATATCGCAAAGGTTAAGACAGCAATTGGCTTCCGTTGTGGCAAGTGTGTTGGAAAGCGTAAAAATAAACGAATTGGTTATTGAGGGAGGCGATACTGCTTATTCGATTGTTTACAAATTAGGCTTTTCGAAATTCGTGCCACTATTTGAACTTGCACCCGGGGTAATAAGAATGAAAGTTGAAGATTATCC
>WFQV01000203.1 GCA_015486905.1 Melioribacteraceae bacterium
AAAATGAAGAGCCGTAAATAATCGTTAAATATAAAGGGACGCCTCAGGCGTCCTTTTTTTTAAAATTTATTTTATTCTTCATTTAAACTCAAATAAATAAATCCTGCCAAAAAATTTTTTCACCGAATATTCCGAAAGTTAATAAATTTAAGCCTTCTAACATTTAAATATTTTTTAATATTTTTGAGACAAGAATATCCACAAATAGTCGGAAATTATGAGCAAAGCATTATTATTAGGAGACGAAGCAATTGGGCAGGGAGCTTTGGACGCCGGAATATCGGGCATTTACGCATATCCCGGGACACCTTCAACAGAGATAATGGAGTATGTCCAGAAGTCAAAGCGTGCAAAAGAAAACAACCTTCATTGTAAGTGGTCGGCTAACGAGAAAACAGCGATGGAAGCGGCGCTGGGAATGTCCTACGCAGGCAAGCGTGCTATTGTTTGTATGAAGCACGTAGGCTTAAACGTTGCCGCCGACCCGTTCATGAACTCGGCAATTACGGGGGTTAACGGCGGACTCGTAATTACAGTGGCAGACGACCCCTCGATGCATTCTTCGCAGAACGAGCAGGACTCTCGCTATTACGGAAAGTTTGCACAAATACCCGTCCTCGAACCCTCCAACCAACAGGAGGCGTACGACATGACACGGGAAGCCTTTGCCCTCTCGGAAAAATACGGCTCGCCCGTTTCAATCAGAATCACAACGCGCTTGGCACACTCAAGGTTCGGCGTCAACCTTAGCGAACCTGAACCCCCTAACGATTTGAGACTTCCCGGCGACCCCAAGCAGTTTGTATTGCTGCCTTCCATTGCAAAGAAACGCTACAAAATTTTACTGCGTTCTCAAGATCATTTTGAAGATGAAGCGGAAAACTCCAAATACAACAAATTCATTGACGGAAATGACAAAAGGGTTGGGATAATAACCACCGGCATTGCTTTTAATTATTTAATGGAAATTTTCCACGAAGGTTTTTCGCCACACCCTGTTCTTAAAATCGGACAGTACCCCTTACCCAAAAAACTGTTAAATAAAATATTTAATGAAACTCAATCTCTCTTAGTGCTCGAGGAGGGTTACCCCTTTGTCGAGGAATATTTACGTGGAGTGATTTTCAACGAAAATAAAATTCACGGAAGGCTCGATGGCACCGTTCCCCGCGACGGAGAATTAAATCCGAATATTGTAGCGAAAGCGTTAGGCAAAGAAATTAGCACCAATTATTCCCCTCCTGAATTCTTAGCAAACAGACCTCCCGAGCTTTGCCCGGGGTGCGGTCATCGTGATTTGTACGACGCACTAAACGATGTGATGAAAGACTATGGTCCCCAAAGAGTTTTTTCGGATATCGGTTGTTACACACTGGGCGCTTTACCTCCCTACAATGCAATTAATTCTTGTGTTGACATGGGCGCCTCAATAACAATGGCAAAGGGCGCAGCGGATGCCGGTGTTCGCCCCTCGGTTGCGGTGATTGGTGATTCTACCTTTACACACTCGGGAATGACAGGATTGTTAGATGCGGCAAACGAAAACTCCCCCGTTACCGTAATTATTTTGGACAACGCCGCAGTTGCAATGACTGGCGGTCAACCCTCGGCAGGCGAAGGGCGAATTGAACAAATCTGCATTGGCGTTGGGGTTAAACCCGAACACGTTAGAACGGTAATCCCGCTTCCCAAGAATCACGATGAAATGGTGCGGGTAATTAAAGAAGAAATTGAGTACGATGGTCTCTCGGTTATTATTGCACAGCGGGAGTGCATTCAAACACTTGTGGCAAGGAAAAAAAGGATGCGGAAGAAAAAATGAAAAAAGATATTATTCTCGCAGGCGTTGGCGGGCAGGGTATCTTGTCCGTCGCTGCCGTAATCGGTTTGGCAGCTTTGGATTATGGACTTGAAATAAAGCAGTCGGAGGTTCACGGAATGAGTCAAAGGGGCGGGGCGGTTATTTCACATCTGAGAATTTCAGACGGCATCATTCACTCCGATTTAATCCCGGAAGGCGAAGCGGATATGATTCTCTCCGTCGAACCGATGGAAGCCTTACGCTATTTAAGTTTTTTAAAGCAGGACGGCTGGCTGATTTCAAACACAAAGCCATTTGTCAACGTTCCCGACTACCCACCGGTGGAAAAACTTTTGGAGGAAATTAACTCGGTGCCGAACTCGTTGACAATCGATGCGGATGGAATTGCAAAAAGATTAAAATCCCCACGCTCGACAAACATTGTTATTGTTGGCTCTGCCTCACCTTACCTCGGTATTCCCATTGAAAATATTGAAAACGGAATACGTCAAATTTTCGGGCGAAAAGGTGAAGATGTAGTAAACCTTAATATCTCGGCACTGCACGCAGGGAGAGAAATAGCACTTCAAGAAAAACAATAGAATTAGATATTTGAGGAATGCAAAACTCCCATCGCGGTAAACCGCAATTGTAAATTATGAATGATGAATTTTGAATTATGAATTAAGAGCTTTACAGCAAAAAATTAATTTACAAAAAAAACATGTGTTCAGCTCTTTTGGCAGGAAGGATTTAAACTGTATTACTATCATTACCTCTTTTCCCCTTTGCGTTAAAAACCTTTGCGGGCTTTGCGTGGTACCACGTTTCTTAACATTTCCACGCAAAGAACGCAGAGAATTTCAATAGGCGACAAGCCGCAATTATGAATTAAGAGCTTTACAGCAAAAATTTCTTGACAAAAAAACGAAGATTTGATTGAGAATATTATATAGCGGAAAATCACAATTCTAAATTGTAACATCATTAACTAAAAAACTAATGTCTGTGAGAGTCGGCACAATACGGTTCTTCTTATGTTCTTATATTGTTTTAAAATTTTGTAAAAATAGGAGAACCAAGCATGAAAAAATTATTTCTTTTTCTTTTTGCTTTAGCCCTTTTTTCGGAAAGCTTTGCACAGGAACATCACATGGGTGTAAACATGCCCTTCAGGGATACCGAAATTGGAATGAGTAAAATAATGCCTTTATTACGAGAAGTTGGTATTAAATACTATAGGCATCTTACTTACACGGACGTTGACTGGAAACTTGTTGAACCGCAAGATAACCAATGGAACTTCGAGTTTTCCGACTCTGCGTTTTTTAATCCCTTTGGAATAACCCCTCTGCCCACGCTTTACAGTTACTTCGTCGGCTTAGATACGGTTGGTTTGCAAGTACCATGGAAAGCCTGTTCCTCAACCGCATGCGGTTGGCACCCTGCAGACAGTGTCGATTCCAAAGATTACGTACAAACAGTAGTTAACCGTTACAAGTCTGCCACAAAATATTGGGAAATTTCAAACGAAGTAGATGGACACAGGAAGAGACCAATTGGCTTACCAATCAAAAGTTACGCTGACTTTCTGAAAATGAACTACCGTTGGATAAAAGAAACAGACCCGAAAGCGAAAGTTTTAATTGCCGGACTTTCGGGAACTTACGGATTACCCCTCGGCGATTATTCCTGGCTGAAAGGAATACTCAACGCAGGAGCGGGAAACTATTTCGACATTTTAAGCTACCATGATTACAACTCTTGGTGGACATTGCCAAAACACGTCGAAATGATGCACGAAGTGTTACAGACATACGGACTTGACAACAAACCATTTTGGGTAACCGAATGCAGTGTCTCCAGCAGCCGCACAAATATTTCTCCAAAATATTCCTCCGCGGACGGACAAGCGGCTGACGTTTGGCGGAGAACAGCAGTTCTGTTTGCTTCCGGAGTAGAAAAATTTTTCTGGCATCCTTTCTGGAGCGGTAAATTCCGTCCTTGGTTTGAATTCGGAGTAATTGATACGGCTGGGGTTAAGAAAAAATCCTTTTATTCTCTTCAACTTTTAATTGAAGAAATAGATACTTTCGCAACGGCTCAAAAGATTTCCTTTGGAGACGTAACAAATGACAACAACAATGGCGGCAACGGTATCTGGGCGGTAAAATTTACTTTCACCAACGGACTAAGCAAGTGGGTTCTGTGGAGCCCGAACGAGCTGTCTTACAATTTAAACGTTTCCCAAGGTTTTAACGCAGTTGAAGTTACAAACATCGTTCCCTATTACATTAGTCCCGACGGGGAAAGTGCTTTATTTAAAAGAGATACTTTAACTCTTGAAAAAGGACAGGTAACCCTTTCTTTAACCGACTATCCGGTGCTTGTGAAAGGAATTAACATAACCACGGCGGAAAAAGATAAATCAACACCTGCTAATTTTTCCCTTGCACAGAATTACCCGAACCCATTCGGGCTAGGAAAAAATTTTGAAACCAGCATTCGTTTTTCCGTTCCACAGCAAGGCAATGTTGTCTTAAAAGTTTATGATGTTTTGGGACGCGAAGTAAAAACTTTGGTCAATTCGGTTAAGAATGCCGGAACATACAAAATACACTTTTCGGGTGAGGGGCTTACTCCCGGAATTTATTTCTACACTTTACAAACAGGTTCTTTCACAAGCACGAGGAAAATGATTCTGTTAAAATAAAAAACATTCTCTTTTAATTATAATTAAACATCGGCGGAGTGATTTATTTTACTCCGCCTTTTTATTGTTCATCATTTATTTTTCTAAACAAATTCATCGAAGCCTTTATTGACAACGGTTTCAAGCCGTAGTTCAACATTTTGTTAATATTCATCGAAACATCCTTTACTTTGTATTTTACAGGCGAGTCTTTTAGAGCAACAGCTTTAAGCAAAGATTTGTCGAAGCCGAAAGCATCGCAAAGCATTTGTCCCAACTGCAAGCGGGAGACTCTTTCGCTCCCACCGAAGTTTAACATTTCGCCGGAAATATTTTTCTTAATTATTTCTCCGATTAGCTCCGCAGCGTTTGAAAGCTCAATTGGCGTACGGAATTGATCTGTGAAAAGTAAAACTTCTTTACCCTCTCTTAAATTCTCAAATACCCGGTGGAAATGATTGCGTGAGTGATTTAGCCCGAAGCCGTACATTAAAGCATTGCGAAGAATAACAAAGTCAGACGTGCTCGCCGATATTGATTCCTCAGCCATTACTTTGGACTCGGCATAAAGAGAAGCAGGTCCCAAAGGAGC
>WFQV01000204.1 GCA_015486905.1 Melioribacteraceae bacterium
AAAAACGAAGATTTGATTGAGGATAATATTCATCCTTAATCCTTTTACAGGATGAAAGTGAAATGTGGATAGAGCCGAATAATATTGTTTCCATTTCTATCCCGTTGACTGAAGTCAACGGCAATATTGAGTAAAATTAACATCAAAGTTGAGTGAAGTTAAAGTTAGAGTTGACTAAAGTTAAATGCAATGCCGACAAACTCAACATTCCATTATTCCAACATTCCAATATTCCAACACTCCTTTTACCATTCACAATTCACCATCAAACAATCCAACCATCCTTATCTCGGCAAAGCCGGCAGCCAATTTCCCAATTTTAATTATTACAAAAAGTTTAAAATATTTTGACAAAAAAAACGAAGATTTGATTGAGAATACTATTCACCCATCCAATCATGCAATCATCCAACCATGCAATCATGCAATCAATCTACTCCTCACGCATTCATCATTCATATCATTCTCTTGAGCGTCTTAAACTTAGTCATGATTGTTTTATTGCTTGAGTTTTAATGTGCTTTGATTATTTTGTAATTCCTGTAACCCAAATAAATTTCTTTGGCAGCTGTTTTAATTACGGTCGCAACAGGTACGGCAAGCAACATTCCCAGCACACCCATTAATTGTTCTCCGATTAAAATTAAAATGATTATTGCCAGAGGATGGAAATCAGTTGATTTTGAAAAAACGTTAGGCTGAACAAAACCGTTGTCGATTGCGTAAATAATTACAAACATTATTGTGATGGTCGGAAGCTGGGATAAGTTGCCGAACTGAACAATTGAGAAAAGAAGAGCCGGTAGTCCGCCGGCAATAGGACCGAAGTAAGGAATTAAGTGTCCCAACCCTGCTACCACACCGATGGATACGGAGTTTTTAATACCTAAAATTGTTAACCCCAAAGCGCTTAGGAATCCTACAATAAAAGCATCGAGAATCCATGCACGTACGTATCGACCCAGCTGAACATTTATTTCATTCAAAACGGAATAAGAAACTTCGAAATATCTGTTCGGTACAATGTCGATTATTCCTTTGATGATTTTTTTATTATCCTTTAAAAGGAAATAAGTCATAAAAGGTATGATGATTAACAACGCAATAATGGAAAGTATATTGGAAACCAAATTGCTGAGGTTTGAAATTGAATTGAAAAACAATGAAGATAAAAACTCACTCAATTTTGCCGCTAAATCGGTAGTATCCATAAACGGAATGTAACCGCTTATTAGCCCCTGAAATTCAGTAAGTATTTTATTTAATTTCTCTTGGTTAATGTTTTTCGCAATTGCGTTCATCTGTTCTACTAATGTAGGAATGAAGTATGAAATTCCCCAAATAAGAAGGAAACCCACGATAACAAAAATCACTAAGACCGCAAGGGAACGGCTAAAGCCCCAACGTTCTAAGATACTTACCACCGGATTAAAAATCATTGCAACTAAAATTGCAATGGTCAGCATTACAAGTAAATCCAAAAACAGAACGCTGAAGTAAATTGTTAAGCCCAAAATAATTGTTAAGGTAATTCCTTTAACAATTGTGTTTTTCTTTTTTTCCATTTCTCAATTCAAAGATTGGTACGCAATTCGCTTAATATTTTAGGTATTGAAAGATAAAAATATTAAACTGTTGGTAAAATACCAAAATCTTCAATGTAATTTCCAGCAGAATTAGTATATTTCGTCCGTTCTTATGTTTAATTTAGGAAGGTAAAAAAATGTCGGAATTAAGTATTTTAACTGAAATCAAAGAAAAAGCAAAAGGAAGAAAAAAAACAATTGTTCTGCCGGAATCTCACGACGATAGGGTGTTACAAGCGGCGGAAAAACTTGTAAAAGAAGATATTGTAAAAGTAATTACTCTTGGAGAGGAAGAATCAATTCGTCAAAGGGCGGAAAATTTAGGTGTTGATTTAACGGGAGTTAGAATTATTGACTTTGAGAAATCAGAAAAGTTAAGCGATTTTGCAAACATCTTTTACAATTTAAGAAAGCACAAAGGTATTACTATTGAACAAGCACGCGAAGCAATGAAGCGTGATTTGTTTTTCGGTGCGATGATGGTGCGGGAAGGAATGGCGGACGGCTCTGTAGCAGGCTCTACCGCAGCAACCGGCGATGTGCTGCGCGCAGCTTTTCAATGCGTTGGAATGCCGGAAGGAATTTCAATCGTTTCGAGTTTCTTCTTAATGGTTTTCCCCGAGCGTGTTTTTACATTTGCCGATTGCGCCGTTGTGCCCAATCCCGATGCACCACAACTATCCGATATTGCAATTACTACGGCTGACAATCACAGAAAGTTAACGGGCGAAGAGCCAATGGTAGCTATGCTTTCTTTCTCTACAAAAGGTAGCGCTACACATGAACTCGTTGACAAAGTGGTTGAAGCTACTAATATTGTTAAACAAAAACGTCCCGATTTGAAAATTGACGGTGAGCTTCAGTTCGATGCGGCAATTATCAGCTCCATCGGACAGAGGAAAGCACCGGGTAGCGAGGTGGCCGGGAAAGCAAATGTCCTGATTTTCCCGGATTTAAATGCGGGAAATATCAGTTACAAAATAGCTCAGCGCCTTGGCGGTGCCGAAGCAATAGGACCAATTGTGCAGGGATTGAAAAAGCCTCTGTTCGATTTGAGTCGTGGCTGCACCGACGACGACATTGTGAACGTTGTCGCCATCGCCGCTTTGATGGCAGAGTAATTATTCCTTCAAGTAAATTTAATTCGGTAAGGGAGAGCTTCGGCTCTCCCTTTTTCCCACTCTTTTTGGGGGTACAAGTTTAAATTTGGTGGCAATATTTTTCCCACTTAGAATGGTATTGACACACGCATAATTGAACTGCTTTCGCAGTTCTTCTTTTAAGCGTTGTTCTTTCTGCGGGTTTTGCCCGCAGTTATTGAAATTGA
>WFQV01000205.1 GCA_015486905.1 Melioribacteraceae bacterium
AAGTTAAAAATGTTTTATGAAAATAATTTAATTAAATGTTAAATTTGTATTTAAATATATTTAAATAATTTTTTTAATAATTAGTTTTTCAAATAAATTTGGGTTATTGAAATGATAACAAAATACGGTTACGGAACCGTTACAATTATTGCTTTTATCTCGTTAATTTTGATTGTCAGCGGCATACTAATAAATAACAGCATTTACAAATATTTTTCAATTTTTGCCGCAATACTTTTATTAGGATTCACACTTTATTTTTTCAGAGATCCTAAACGTAACGCACCTCAAAATCCTAATTATTTTCTTTCCCCTGCCGACGGTAAAATAATTTTAGTCAAAGATGTTCACGAGGATAAATTTCTAAAATCCGAAGCCACACAAATTTCCATCTTTATGTCCCCCCTCGATGTTCACATTAATCGAATTCCTCTTGAAGGTAAAATAGACTATCTTAAATATATTAGCGGAAAATATTTGCCTGCTTTTAACGACAAGGCTTCGGCAGAGAATGAAAGAACCGAAATAGGTATTACACACGATGGTGAAAAATTTTTATTTACTCAAGTTGCGGGAATCGTAGCACGAAGAATTATTTGTGAGTTAAAAATCAACGACGAAGTAAAGCAAGGTGAAAAATTCGGGATGATTAAATTCGGCAGCCGCTCCGATATTTTTGTGCCTAAAAATTGGAAAATAAAAGTTAAACCTGGACAACAAGTTTATGGTGGCGAAACAGTTTTATTTAAGAAAACGAATGAAATCCTTTAAATTATCCAAGGCTATCATTCCCAACTCTTTTACTGCAGCAAATCTGTTTAGCGGATTTGTTTCAATATTATTGGCATCTGACGGCAATTACAAACTGGCGGCAATTTTTATCTTAATCGGTACCGTCTTCGACACCGTTGACGGAATGGTAGCCCGCCTCGTAAACATAAGCAGTGTCTTCGGTGTGGAACTCGATTCCTTGGCAGATGTTGTTACTTTCGGTGTGGCACCGGGATTTTTAATTTACAATACTTATTTACACCAATTAGGGAATTGGGGAATAATTATTTCTTCCTTGCTACCTTTATTCGGTGCCTTCAGGTTGGCAAGATTTAACATTCAAGTGGAAGACATAAATGTAAAAATAGATTTTAGAGGTTTACCAATCCCCTCAACCGCTATTATCATTGCTTCGATGGTACTTTCTTATTTTAATGAAGCAAAATTCAACGAAACGTTAACAATAATCATTATTCCCACAATTATTATTCTCAGCTTATTAATGGTTAGTAACGTACGGTATGATTCCTTAGCAAATTTTACCAAGAAATCGCGGAAAGCAAAAATTATTTACTTTGTGATTTTCATTTTACTTCTTTTATTAGGTACATTTACAATTAACGAAATATTGCTTTTCGTGTTCGGCTCATTTGCGCTTTACGGAGTTTTCATGCAAATTTATTTGTTTCTTTTTCCTTCGAAAGCCGTAGAACAAAATTCAAACGGAGATTGATGTGTTTAAAGCAACGGTAATAGTTAAAAGACGACCGACAATATTAGACCCGCAGGGAAAAGCTGTGGAGCAAGGTGCAAAACTTTTGGGATTTAACAACGTGAGAAATACAAGAATAGGTAAGTTCATTGAGTTCTTTGTTGACACCGCAGACAAAGTAAAAGCCGAGAAAGAAGTTCGAGACTATTGCGACAAACTTTTAGCCAATCCGATTATTGAAGATTTTGAATATCAAGTGGAAGAAATGAATAATGATTAAATTCGGAGTTGTCGTTTTCCCCGGCTCCAACTGCGATTACGATGCTTATTATTCAACGAAAAAAATATTAGGTTTTGATGCCGAATTTATTTGGCACAAGGATAAGAACATCAACAACAGTGATGTAATCATTTTGCCCGGAGGATTCACTTACGGAGATTATTTGCGTGCCGGTGCAATTGCAAAATTCTCACCGATAATGGATGCGGTAATTAACTTTGCCGAACGCGGTGGAATTGTTCTCGGAATTTGTAACGGATTTCAAATACTTTTGGAAACAGGATTATTACCCGGAGCAATGCTGGAAAACGAATCCTTAAAATTTATTTGTAAAGATGTTTACGTTAAAATAAGTTCGAGAGAGAATATTTTTACAAATAAAATCGAAAAGGATGTTTTGAAAATTCCTATTGCCCACGCGGAAGGGAACTATTTTGCAACTGAGAATGTCTTAAGGGAGTTGGAAAAAAATTCTCAGATTGTTTTTCGGTATTCTTCTGAGGAAGGAGAAATATCAGAAGATTTTAATCCTAACGGTTCATTGAAAAATATTGCCGGCATCACTAATAAAAGGAAAAATGTTTTGGGAATGATGCCCCACCCCGAACGTGCTTGCGACCCTATTCTAAAACGCACGGACGGCGCACTTATTTTTAAATCAATAGTAGAAAATTTAATTTCATAATACGAGGTAAAAAAATGTTTGGAAATGTAGGTACACCTGAAATACTTTTAATTGTACTTGTAATATTAGTCCTTTTCGGCGCTAACAAAATTCCGGATTTTGCAAAAGGTTTGGGCAAAGGTATGAAGGAATTCAAAAAAGCTCTCAAAGAAGTTGAAGAAGACATTAACCTTGACGAAGACACTTCCAAGACCCAAGAGAAGAAGGAAGAGAAAAAATAGGTCTTAATGGATTATTTAAATATTCGCGACAAACGGGAGAAAATCCGGCGGGGAGAAATTTCTCTGTTCGAAAATGTTAACTATTTTCAAAAGAGGATTGAAAGTAATAAAGATTTAAATGCTTTCAATTTCCTCAACAAAAACCTTAAGGAAGAATCCTTCAAAATTGAGAAAAAAATAAAGGAGGGAAAAGCCGGCAAATTAGCAGGCGCAGTAATTTCAATTAAGGACATCCTTTCTGTAAAGGATATTCCGATGACGTGCTGTTCGAATATTTTAAAAGATTTTATTCCCATTTACACTGCAACGGCGGTTCAAAAGTTACTTGACGAAGATGCAATAATAATAGGCAAAACAAACTGTGACGAATTTGCAATGGGTTCTTCGAACGAAAATTCGGCATTCGGTGAAGTAAAAAATCCTTGGGACAGGGAACGCACTCCCGGCGGTTCCTCAGGCGGTTCGGCGGTATCCGTTGCCGCTCGTTTTTGCGATGCCTCGTTAGGCAGTGATACCGGCGGTTCAATCAGACAGCCGGCGGCATTTACAGGCGTTTTCGGATTAAAACCCACCTACGGAAGAGTCTCTCGTTACGGGCTTACCGCCTTTGCTTCTTCGTTCGATTCCGTCGGTCCCTTTACTAACAACGTTTCCGATGCGGCTTTAATCC
The DNA here is from genome assembly GCA_015486905.1 of Melioribacteraceae bacterium. Classification (GTDB taxonomy): domain Bacteria; phylum Bacteroidota; class Ignavibacteria; order Ignavibacteriales; family Melioribacteraceae; genus WFQV01. The sequence continues at coordinate 3,340 of WFQV01000205.1, forward strand.
TTGAAATTATTTCAGGTAAAGACGAAAAAGATTCAACCTCCGAAGAAGTTGAAGAAGAACGATTTTCAGAAAATTTGGAATCGGAAAGAAAATTTAAAATTGGTATTCCGAAAGAATATTTCGGCGAAGGACTTCAAACAGAAATTCGAGAAAAAATAAATTCCGTCATTGCATCTATTAAATCTACTGGAAACGAATTAGTTGAGATCTCTTTACCCCACACGGAATATTCAATTGCTACGTATTACATTTTAACCACAGCGGAAGCATCGGCTAATTTGGCTCGTTACGACGGAGTGCGTTACGGTTACAGAAGTGCCGAAAATAAAACACTTGAGGAAATGTACGTCAATACTCGCAGCGAAAGTTTCGGGACGGAAGTAAAACGAAGAATAATGTTAGGCACTTACGTACTTTCCGCAGGCTATTACGACAAGTATTACGACAAGGCACAAAGAGTAAGGAGATTGATTAAAGAAGATTTCGATAGAGCTTTCGAGCAAGTGGATTTAATCCTTGCACCCACTGCACCGTCAACGGCTTTTAAGCTCGGTGAAAAAATCTCCGACCCTCTTCAAATGTACCTGTCGGATGTTTACACCGTGAGCGCAAATTTGGCAGGCATCCCGGCAATGAACATTCCCATTGGCTTTGACGGTAACGGCTTGCCGATTGGAATGCAATTAATGGCTAACCTTTTTAACGAGTCCGAGATTTTACAATTTGCTTATTTCTTGGAAAATAATTTTCTTGATTTGCACAGATGATTGAACTGAAAAACATATCGAAATCATACGGACAAACCAAAGCATTAAAAGGAATTGACGTAAAAATAAATTCCTCAAAAATTTACGGATTGCTGGGACCTAACGGCTCAGGTAAAAGTACGCTGATAAAAATAATCCTTAAAATAATCGAGCCTACAAAAGGCACGGTAAATTATTTTGATGATAATCTTAAAAATGGCTTTTACAACTCCGTCGGTTATTTACCCGAGGAAAGGGGACTTTTCTTAAACAGCAAAGTAAAAGACGTCCTTAATTATTTTGGCAAATTAAAAAATTTAAGAGGAAAAAATTTAGATAAAAAAATCAATTATTGGCTTGAGCGCTTGGCACTTAATGATTCTTCTCACTTTCAAATAGGACAGCTCTCAAAGGGCAATCAGCAGAAGGTACAGTTGATTACCGCCTTACTTCACGAACCCAAACTGTTAATACTTGACGAACCTTACACCGGTTTTGACCCCTTAAATCAGCAATTGCTGAACGAAATAATACTTGAATATTCGTCAAATGATAAAACGATTATTCTTTCCACCCATTTAATGAACTTTGTTGAAAATGTTTGTACGGATGTAATTTTTCTCAACAAAGGAAACTTACTTTACAATGGCAGTTTAAAAGATTTGTTTGCCAAACATTCGGAAGAAACCTTTTTGCTTGAAATTGAAAAAAACAAAGCAACGGAGGAGGAATTGCAAACTCTCCCCTACAAAAATTTAATTACCAAACATCCTGCTTTGAATGAAATATTTTTTGAAGAATTAAAAAATCAAAACTCAGATGAACGGTAAACTTTTTACTATTTTCAGTTGGGAAGTAACGGAGAAAATGAAACGTAAAGCGTTTTGGTTCTCTACTATCTTTATTCCGCTTTTTATTTTTGTAATAAGTACCGTTCCTTTTTTAAACACTTCCAATCCTCCCGAACGACCCGTTATTATTGGCTTTACCGATAGCAGTAGCCATTTCACCCCATATTTAATAGATGAAGTCAACATCTTAAGACAAAAAGCCAAAAATGAAATCATTCTAATGAACACGGGAACAACCGGGAAAAACATTAAGACTTTACTCTCCCAAAAAGATATTGACGTTGGACTTACCATTAATAAAAAAGCTACAACTTTTGAGATAGTTTTTTCAAAATCAATTTTTCGTGCAAGTGCCGTAACGCTTAAAAACATTGTGTCAAACGCATTCCTCCGTGAGAAAGTCGATTCCGTAAATTTACCCGCACAGCTAAAGGCGGAATTACTTTCATCTCCAAAGATTGCCGTAAAGCAGTTGAAAGACGACACAAACACAAAATTTTTAAAGAAATTCGAGGGAGCTTTTGCTGTTATTCTGATTTTTATTTCGTCCGTTCTTTTTGCCGGAGGAATGTTTATCCGTGGAATTGCCGAAGAAAAATCGAATAGAATAATAGAACTGCTGTTAACAAGCTGCGAGACAAAAACAATCTTATTGGGAAAAACTTTCGGGTTAATCACCGTAAACATTATTCAACTGTTAATTTGGGCTTTTGTCGGTGCTCTCTTCTTCCCCACTCAAATTTCCGTCGTTTTAACTTTGCCCTACTTTTTCCAATTGGTAATTCTTTTCGCCGTCGGCTATTTAATGTTTACTCTTCTTTTTGTTTCAATAGGAGCGTTTGTTAAATCGGACAGCGACGCCCAACAACTGCTTGCCGTAATAAGCATAGTTGTAATTTTACCCGTAATTGTAGTGCTTCATATTTTCGGTCAACCATACGATTTGCTAACACAGTTCTTGCTTTATTTCCCTCTTACTTCCGTACCTACCGCAATGCTTAAACTCAGTTTCCAAAGTTTGGGGAACGTCGAGTTTCTCCTCACGGTTATTGTCGATTTGTTTACATTCCTTATTCTCCTTCTCGTTTCAAGTAAATATTTTAGGAAAAGAGTAATCGAATACGGAACACCTTCCAAATAGCAGGAAACCTACCGCGGCAAGCCACAATTAAAAATTAAGAATGTCTTGAACCATGATTAGTGTGATTAAATGACTGACTATGATTGGAAGACGGGAATTAGCGGTCAGCCGTCAGTGTTCAGTATGCCGTTTAGAACGACCGTAATTGATGTGCGTTAACTTACGCTTTGTCTGTCATTTCGACGAGCGAAGCGAGGAAAAATCTCGAAGAAAAAGCAAAGAGGTTCAAAGGCGCAAAGGGAGAGAATTAAAAGGTTAATAGGTTCGGAAGCGCAGAGGTTTTTATTGTCAATCAAGTTTAGATTGTTTAGTCCACAACGGCGGATTAGGAGCAAAATCTGTTAACTTCTAACTTCTAAATTCTAAACTAAATCATAGTCTATCATAAAATCAGACAAATCACAGTTCAAGACAATGTGAAATTAGCTTTCCAATAGTAGCACAGATTGATTAGTGAGCTTGCGAACGGTCAATCTGTGAAATGCTATGATTAAAATGCGCAGAGGCGGAGAAGGAGACGAAGTGACTAAGAGACTGAAAAAAAAATCCTATCGCTACAAGCCGCAATTAAAAATTAAGAATTAAGAATTATTATTCGGACTTAAAGATTAGAGAATACAAAAAACTTTCTCTAATTTTTTCAAACGGAAATGAAGGAATGTTTTTATTTAATTTCTTGGCAAAAAAAAACACGTATCCCGCTCCTTTGGCG
>WFQV01000206.1 GCA_015486905.1 Melioribacteraceae bacterium
ACTTAATTCAACATTCAACATTCATAATTTCATGCCCTCTATTCCTCTGTACCTTTGTACCTTTGTACCTTTGAACCTCTAAACTTCTAAACCGCCGAAGGCGAACTAAACCCCTAAACGAATACCGAATGAATTACGATTGATGAGTAGTAAGTCTTAAGTGACAAGTCTTAAGTTAGCAGAGTTCAGAGATCAGTTACCACCCTCCGGAATAGCCACGAATGCACGAATTTTATTCAATTAAGAACAAAGAACAAATGAAATACAATTGACAAGTAATCGAAAGGGCTCAGAATTCTTACCTCTTGCTTATTGCGTTTGGCTATTTACGACAAACACTGTTCTTTAACAAAATTTTATTGGGAAGATTTCTTTTGAAATGTATTTACAAATAATTAAGTTAGTTAAATAAATAACGAAGGATTACTCAAATGAAGTATTCGGCTGTTTTGTTTTTAAATATCATAATTCTGCTAATAATTATCCCCCTTGCCACTTTCGCTCAAATACCAATGAAAAAAGTTTTAAGTAGAGTTTCCATACCATCTGAAGGAAATTTACGCGGATTAGTCGATACTGTTGGCTTTCCTCACAGAGCCAGTCAAATGGATTTAATTGCAAAACTTGCTTTGAAAGCAGAAAGGGAAAAAATTAAGCAAAATCTAAAAAAGTTTAAATTATCTTCTGATAATAAATTCATTTTCGGAATTTGCCCGCACGACGATTACACACTGGCAAGCCGTACATCGGTTCATATTCAAAAATTCATTAAAGCAAAGACCGTCATATTAATCGGCAATGCTCATTGGTCGGAAACTTTTGGCGTTCGCAACAAACTAATATTTGGTGATTTCAAATATTGGCGGGGACCTTACGGCAAGGTAAAAATATCACCGTACAGGGAAAAGATTCTTACTTTGCTGCCTAAAAAAGATTACATCGTGAACAGAACTATTGTAGAAACCGAGCATTCGCTGGAAGCACTCGTCCCCTTCCTTCAATATTTTAATAGGGAGGTTGAAATTGTGCCTATTCTTATTCCGTTTACCGACTGGAAAGAGGAAAACAGATTAGGCGAAGATTTGACACAGACCGTGGCGAAAATCGTAAACGAAAAACATTTGAAATTGGGAAAGGATTTGGCAATCCTTTGCTCGTCGGATGGAATGCATTACGGAGATTACGGTTGGAGCTATTACAATTATCATCCGTTCGGCTGTAATCCTAATGGTTACAAAGAAGCAATGGCTTACGATTCCTCTCTTGTAACAAATCACTTGACGAACAAGATAACAATCGCCAAGCTTCATAAGTTGTTCGATAAAATAATTGACGAAAATAATATATCAAATTACAAAGTTACTTGGTGCGGAAGATTTTCAATCACGCTCGCTGCGAATTTTGCCGAGAGATTGGCAAGGAAAATACTAAAAAGAAATTTGACTGGCTATTTTCTACGGCACAGTTCCAGCATTCAGGAAGCGTGGATTCCCGTACGAAAAATAGACATGGGAATCACGGGAGATACAAATTTGCACCATTTCGTAACTTACTTTTCTGTGGGATTTAAATAGTATTTTGATTTGAAAGCTATTTAAAGAATATTTAATATTTTTCTTATGAAAATATTAATTATAATAGAGGTAGAAGATGAACGATATAATCCAATTTAAAATTACTCTGAAAGGAACCCAACCCCCAATATGGAGGCGAGTACTTGTAAACAGAAAAACGACATTTCTTGAATTTCACTCCATTATACAAATTGCTATGGGTTGGGAAAACGACCACCTCTTCGAATTTCAAATCGATAATTATCGAATTGGAGAATCCGACGAAGAATTTGACGATTTCACTTTTGACGACGACGAATTACTTGACGCTTCAACCATGACCCTTGACAGCAAGATCGCTTACGTAGGAGAAAAATTTGATTACCTATATGACTTTGGTGACAACTGGGAACACAAGATTGTTGTGGAAAAGTTTTTACCGGTTAACAATAAGTTCGATTACCCGGTTTGTATTAACGGTAAACTCAACTGCCCCCCTGAGGATTGCGGTGGAGTTCCGGGATTTTACTATCTCCTTGACGTCATTGGGAACAAGCAGCATCCCGAACATGAGGAGATGCTTGAATGGGTCGGGGAAGACTATGACCCCGAATATTTTGACAAAGAAAAAATTAATAAAATGTTAAAAGAGTTTAAGAAATATTACTAAAATTATTTGAATTCTATTGATTTAAGTTCATTGATTTTCGAGCGGGAAGTAACAAATAAAAATAGCCACAAAATCTTTACGCATGTTTTCCAACTGCCTTATAGTATTACAATTAAAATCCTTGTTTTTTTTTGTCAAGAAATTAAATAAAAACATTCATGCATTTACATGAAAAAAATTAGCGAAAGTTTTTAACATTCTCTAATCTTTAAGTACGAAGTGTAATTCTTCATTCTTAATTTTTAATTCTTAATTGCGACTTGCCGCGCTAAGGTAGTAATGTCCTTAACAACAATCGCAAATTTAGGAACTCTCTCCTCTGTTTTTTCCAAAGGTAAAATAGAATATTCAAGAAATTTACCGCCGTAGTACTTTGTAACAGCATTAATCGGAATTTTGCTATCGCGAAAATTTTCCAAGTCCAATAGCAGCGGGGGGAATAAAATTGGCAAATATTTTGGAAACGAGTTTCATCTTTCCGGTTTACAACTTTTATTTAATGGAGCTGCCGTTCAAGGGAAACGGGCAAACGGAATATTCAATCATTTGTCATTTCGTTCCCTCAATTTCTTATGTTTAAATCAACCTGTGGAAATTTCAATGTCTTTGTATTATTTGACTTTGAGGAAGCCGGAGCAATCTGCTTCATTACTTGCATATATTGTTTGTCCTCAACGCACCCTTTCTCTCCTTTCAAGAAGGAAGGGCTGATTCTTTCCCGGCTTTTTTAATCTCGCCCCCCTCCCCTTTTTGAAAGGGAAGGAGGGAAAGGGAGAAAGGATTCGGGAGAAACTAAAAGTTGTTCAAATCCTTCTCTTACGTAATTGAACTCAACTCTTACATTATTTTAAAAGAACCATTTTCTTCATATCCGTAAACGCGTTTTGCTTTCTGTTTTGCGGCTCGGCGAATATTCGAATGAAGTAAACACCCGTAGCAAAATTGTTAGCGTTCCAGATTATTCTTTTTTGTCCGGCTTTTTGAATTTTATTCACCAATGTTTCAATCCTTTGCCCAAGCACGTTGAATACGTCAATCCTAACTCTGCTTGCAAACGGAATCGAGTACTCTATCGTTGTAGTAGGATTAAACGGGTTGGGGTAGTTTTGGCTTAGGTAATATTTAGTAGGAATACTTTCTTTTTCAACGCCACTTATTTTTTTCACAACTACAACTGCAGTGTCATCAAGAGTTTTGGAAGTATCGTTAACTATTACGGAATAAACGCCGGTAGTTGTGTCCGATTGGTACAAACCGGTCTTACTAATCGTACCGCCGTTTGCGCTCCACTGCGGTAAAAAGAATTGCGGAAAGTTATGCTGGTTGTAACCCTTTGCCCTGAATAAGAAAGACTCTCCCGGATTCAAAGTAACGGAATCCGGAATTACTACGACCTTTATGAGCTTTGTTGCCGCCGTGTCAACTACAATCGTAGCGCTTCCCGAAACCGGCGACGATTTGTCGGTGGCGGTAATTGTTACCTCCCCAAAAGCTCCGCCCGGCAAAAACATTCCGCTTTCATCGATTGAACCGGCGCTCACGCTCCACGACGGGTCAACTTCAATGTAATGATTGTACTGGTCGAATCCCAAAGCGCCAAAACGCAAACTGTCTTGCGGGGTAATTACTAAGGAGTCCGGCAATACTTTTACTTTCTTCAATTCGGGCGTGTAGATAATGACCACAATTGTGTCTTCTCGAGTTAAATTTTCTATAAAAGATTTGCCTTCGAGAAATACTTTATCGATTGTCTTATCAGCCGTGCCGTAAGGAACAGAAAGTTTCACTTTTACCGGAACGCCTAAAAATCCTTTTGCGCTGTCAACAATGGTTTTGGGAAAAAGCAGCCAGTTTTTTTCGTCGGAGAGGGTAATCGTGAATACGTCGTAACGGTGAATCAGATTTTCGTAAAAGACGTAGATGGAATCCGTTTTACCCGAACTGAAATAAACCGTATCCCTGTTCATCGAGGAAACAAAAACCAGCGGGTCGGCGTACCAATTAGAGAAATCAACATTGCCGTTTATTATCGTATCCGCCGGTTCGGAAGACGTTCCCCAATAATTAAACCTTGCATCAATTTGCGAGCGGGCGTCAGTGTTAAATAATCCGTAACCGCCGTTGTCGAAAATATTATTCTCGTTTATCAGCGGACTTGAACCGCTCTCGCATTTTATTCCGTCGGTAACGTCTTTTGTAATTCTGTTGCCTGTAAGAACACTTCTCGAAAAGTTAATGAAATGAACCCCTGTGTTCCCGGTATTGCTTTGAATATTATTCCCGTTGATGAAGTTTCTTCCGCCTGCTTCTAAAATTCCCGTTTTATTCGAAAGTATTTCATTAATTCCGATGTCGTTGAAAAAGCTTCCGTAACTTAGAATTCCTTTTTCGTTAGGGAGGGCGGTGGTTACTGTCAAATCTCTCCCGATGATGTTTCGGAAAATGTGATTGTTTTCAGTTCCGGCGTTTTCCAGAAAAATTCCCGAACCGTTCCCTGAAATAACATTGTATGAAATTATGTTCCGCACTGCGCCACCGCTAATTCTTATTCCCGTAATGTTTGCCACGGTTTTCTCTTGCTTGACGTTTGCGCCTATTACGTTGTAGAAAATTAAATTTTCTCTTGCGCCTTTTCCTTTAAGCCAAACTCCCATTTCAGCGTTTCCCGAAATAAAGTTATTTGCCACAACGTTACCTGACGCCTTATTAGTAATAGTAATGCCTCTTGAATTTTGAGCCGCGCCGGTCCCTGAACTATCCAAACCAATAAGATTTTGAAATATTTTATTGGTGTCACTTCCTACAAATACGCCTGTGTAATTCATTGAAATTACATTATTTTTGATGAAATTGTTTTGAGCTGATTTCAATATCGCAACACCAACAAGATTTTTGTAGTGCGACTGTCTCTCGGCTGCTCCGATAATATTATGCTCAACAATGTTAGTGTTACTGTGATAGCCTAAAACAATCCCGGAGGAATTTTCCGAAACAAAATTGTTAAAAATGTGATTATTCGAAGAACCTTCGATTAAAATTCCTTTGTTGTTGAAAGCTCCTACTGAGCCTTTTTTGCCGATGATGTTTTCTTTAATTTCGGTTTGAGTTACGTTTTTTCCTTTTAACCAAAGTCCCGCATTGCGCGCTCCGCCGATTACGTTATCCGCAATAATATTGCCGGAAGAAGAGTCTGTAATTACAAGAGCGTTGTCAATTTGTTCAATGCCCTCCGTCCGCCCGATTTTATTACTGTCAATCAAATTACGGTTGCCCTTAATTAAAACTCCGTCCCCCAAAACATTTTTGTGTACAAGGATTGAGTCGCAGTTGTTTATTAATAAAGCACCCCCTTCAAAAACATTATTTGCAATTTCGCAATTTTTTAATCTTTTGTTTTCACCGTCAATATTTACGCCGTTAAAACTATCTGTAAATTTCAGCCCGGAAATTTTAACATTATCGCTTTTAACGATGAAAACATTATCGTCGTCTCCAACCGGGTCGTATGGGGTTAGAGCTTTTATTATTGTTGAGTC
>WFQV01000207.1 GCA_015486905.1 Melioribacteraceae bacterium
CGTCAATGTAAATTCTGTGTGTCTCGGCAAGCTTTCTTTCCGCTTTGAGCCTTTCGGTTAAATCCCTTGCCGAAGAGACAATTGCCGGTTGCCCTTTGAATTTAATGTTCCTGCTCGAAACTTCAACCCAAACCGTATCTCCGTTTACCTTTAATAATTTTTCTCTAATGTAAGGGACTGAATCGGTTTTGCCTTTCTGCAAATCATTTACCCGATTAAGAGAAACATCCCTGAATTCCGGAGCTAACAAGCTAAAAACATCTTTACCAATTAATTCTGCAGGAGCTCCAACACCTATTAACTTTGCAATTGTACTGTTGGCGTAAATAATTTTTCCGCCGGAATGAACAACAATTGCTTCGGGAAGCAAATCGAACAAACGCTTAAGCTGTTCCTCACTCTCTTTTATTTTTTTCTCCGCTTCTATTTTCCTGCTCAAGTCTCGTATTATCGAAAGGATTGCCTGCTTCCCTTCAAACACAACTTGGCGGGAATAAACTTCCGCCCAGTAAATTTCGCCGTTGTTTCTAAGCAATTTCTCCGCCGTTGGAGTTAAATATTTTTCCCCATACCTTTGAACAAGTTGAAGCCTTTCTTCAACTAACTCTTTTGAATCTTTGTGAATAAATTTTAAAATGTCCCTACCGATTAAATCCTTAAGGTTTTCCACCCCAACAACTTTTTTTGCCGCCTCATTAGCATACAAAATAATACCGTTTGAATGGACAACAACGGCTTCTTCAATCGCATCAACAAGCATGTGAAATTTTTCTCTGTCCTCTTCGAGTTGCTGGGTTTTGTAAACAACAATGTTTTCTAATTTTTTGTTAAGCTCTTGAATTTCCTTTTCGCGTTTTATTCGTTCGGTAACCTCTTTAAGAAAAACCGTCAAACCAATAATTTCATTATTTTGGTTTTTAAAAGGTGCGTAATTTATTTCGTAGTAAAGCCTGTTTAATTCTTCGTCCCCGTAAACTTCTTCAAGCACAAAGCTTTCCCCCGCGAGTGCCCTGTCGAAATTTTCTTTTGCTTTTTTCTTGTCGTCTTCCTGCTTAATGTAAGAAAGCATACTTTCGCCCTTCTTAATTTTCACCCCCCAAATTTTTTCCATCTCCTTTGCATGGGCATCGTTAAAGAACAAATATTTGTAATTCACGTCTAAAGCAAAAAAACTACGCCGGGAAAACTATTTAATATAGCTTCGATAAAAAAACTATTGGTTGTGTCTTCTAATTCCATTTAAATTATTAGAATATCCTTGAATTTGTTGAATAAATAGCTTACAAAAAATAATTTAATTAAATTTTCCGATAATTTAACAATTTTTTTTCAAAAAAGTAAATACGGAGCATTAAAATGAAAAAGACAATTTTATTATTTTTGACTTTAGCGTTCATTTTCCCTTCCTTTGCTCAAAAAAAAGAAATAAAATTTGCCGATGTTTTGGGCGGCAGATTATTGAAACCTTTACCAAGGCTTGTCGGGTGGGCTGATAGCAATCATTTCCTTAAGTTTACGGTTCAAAACGGCAAGAACAAAATAGTTAAAATAAATGCGGTTACCGGGGATACAACTCTCTTTTTCGATTATTCTTATTGGAACTCACAATTGCCCGAGGGATTTAATCTCTTAAACGCAATCGAGAAAAGCAAAGATTACAAATACTTCGTTCTTAGAAAAGGGAAAGATTTGTACTACTTTTCCGTTCCGGACCAAGAACTGTTAAGGATTACTAATGACTCGCTAGCGGAAAACAACCCCCGCCTTTCACCCAACGGCAGATACGTTGCTTTTACGAAAGCTCACAATCTTTTCGTTTACGATGCCGAGAATCAATCGCTTAAACAAATCACAAAAGACGGTGCGGAGTTAATTTACAACGGCTGGTCATCTTGGGTTTACGATGAAGAAATAATCGGGCGCTCCACACGGCATTTGGCTTTCTGGTGGTCGCCGGACAGCAAGAGGCTTACTTTCCTGAGGTTCGACGATTCCCCCGTTCCCGAATTCCCGATCTTCCATTCTCCCGGGGTTCACGGCTTTTTGGAAAAAACACGCTATCCTTACGCCGGCGACCCCGACCCCGTTGTCAAGCTCGGAATCGTTAACATTGCCAACTCGAAAGTCACTTGGGCGGATTTCAATTACTCAATTGATCAGTACATTGCTTGGCCGTTCTGGACACCCGACGGAAAGTCGCTTACCGTTCAATGGATGAACAGAGAGCAAGACAGCATTAAAATTTTCCTAATCAATCCTGACAACGGCGCTAAGAAAGAAATTTACTCGGAACATCAAAATTCATGGGTCGAATGGTTCAAGGATTTAAAAATTCTTAAAGACGGTAAAGGAATGATTATCCGCTCCAACAAATCCGGCTGGGCACATCTCTACCTTTACACAATGGACGGGAAACTAAAAGACCAAATTACAAGCGGTAAATGGGAAGTAAAAAAAATAGATTTGGTTGACGAGCGAAACGGTGTAATCTATTTCGAGGGCTGGAAGGGAGAATCCACCGAGAACCATCTCTTTAAAGTTAATTCCGACGGTTCGGGATTCACCCGCTTAACCAAGGAGGCGGGCACGCATTCATGTTCCGTTTCTCCAAACGGTAAATTTTACTACGACACTTTCAGCGATATTACAACACCGCCAAAAATATTCCTTTGCAACAACCAAGGGAAAGAGCTTAAAATTTTGGGGGATTCCAAGCCTGAAGATTTTTCCGATTACGATTTGGCAAAAGTTCAGTTGTTTCGCTTTACTACAAGCGACGGTTGGAAACTGCCGATGAAATGGTTTCTACCGCCTCATTTCGACAGAACCAAAAAGTATCCGGTACTAATTTCTATCTATGGTGGTCCAAACGCAGGAACGGTTCACAACGCATTTAACAGATGGATGTTTGACGATTATCTATCCGCAAACGGAATAATCGTTGTTCAAGTTGACCACCGAGGCTCGGGACATTTCGGTAAGCAAGGTGTGGCTTTAATGTACCGTCATTTGGGCAAATGGGAGATGCACGATTACATCGATGCGGTTAAATGGCTGAGCAGAAAGTCGTTTGTTGACACAAACAAAATTGCAATTGCAGGCGGGAGCTACGGCGGTTATGTTACATGCCTTGCATTAACCTACGGCTCGAAGTACTTCGATTACGGCGTCGCGCAGTACTCCGTTACGGATTGGCATCTTTACGACAATGTTTACACCGAACGCTACATGGACAAGCCTTCAGAGAATCCTGAAGGGTACAAGGAAAGCTCGGTTCTTACTTACGCCGACAAGTACAAAGGCGGACTTTTAATTACACACGGAACAATTGACGACAATGTGCATTTCCAGAACACACTGCAGTTTGTTAACAAATTGGAAAACTTAAACAAGAATTTTCAATTGATGGTTTATCCCGGTGAACGTCACGGAATACGCCACAAGTTCTTACATGACATTAAATTGTCTCTGAAGTTCTTATTTAAGAATTTGTTGAACAAAGATTTTACAGCGTTAGACAAATAATGCAAGATAATAATTGGATGGTTGGATGATTGGATGATTGTTCTGTTATTTTTGGGTTAGAGATTGAGATTTAGGTTAAGGTTGAGGTTGAGGTTAAGGTTGAGATTTGTTACATATTGGTGAGGAACAAAGTCTGCAAAATAATTTAAGCAAAGCTCATAATGAGCGACATCTCGTTATGCCCGAGCTTCAGCTCGGGGGTAGGACGAGAGAAAACACTAAAGCGTTTTGGCGCGATTTTTGGTTTTGCTCGTTTTGGGAAGATAAAAATCGTGACAAAACTTTGAAGGAAAATAAACAAATGAAAAAAATAATTTTATTTTTGTTTTTACTTGCCAATGTTATTCATCCGCAATCGAATTACCAAGATACCGCCAAACTTTACGACGACACACAAGTAGCTGTAATAAAAGTCGAAACTTCCCCCGAGGCGGTCAATTATATGTTTGCCCATCCGCACAGCGATTCACTTCACATTTGTACCGTACATTTTGAGAACAAATATTTTAACGAAACAATCGACTCGGTCGGAATTAGAATCCGGGGAAATACTTCACGCGATGCAAAAAAGAAATCGTTCAAAATTTCCTTTAACGGTTTTGTTCACGGCAGAACATTCCATGGTGTTGACAAAATGAATTTGAACGGCGAACACAACGACCCTTCGATTGTACGCAGTAAACTATGTTGGGACATCTTTCAAAAAATCGGGATGAAAGCTTCACACGCCGCACATGCAAGAGTTTACATTAACGAAAAATATTACGGACTTTACATTTCGGTTGAACACATTGACGATGAATTTCTCAAAAAGAATTTTTACGACCCTTCAGGCAATCTTTGGAAATGCCTCTGGCCGGCTGATTTATCTTACAAAGGGAACGACCCGTCATTATACAAAGAGTACGTTGACGGCAGAAGAATCTACGAATTGAAATCGAATGAAGACGAGGACGATTACTCTCAGTTGGCACGTCTGATTAGAATAATTAACAAAACTCCTTACCCTGCTTTTCAAGATTCACTCGAAAAAATATTTAACGTGTACGAAGCAATTAAATATTTCGCAGTTAATATTTTGGTTGGCAGCTGGGACGATTACCGCTTCCTGAAAAATAATTATTACCTTTACTTCGAACCCGCATCGGGAAAATTCCATTGGATTCCGTACGACTACGACAATACTTTCGGTGTCGATTGGTTCGGCTACGATTGGTCGACAATTAATCCTTACAATTACCCTACAATTGACAACACACCAAGACCTTTAACCGACAGGCTTTTCAAAGTTCCGGAGTACAGAAATCTCTTTACACACTTTCTTAAATTTTATTCCGACAACGTTTTCAATCTGCAACTACTGGGAAACAGAATAGACAGCTTAAAACAAATGATTCTTCCATTTGCCCTTGCCGATAGTTTTAGAACATTGGATTACGGTTTTACATTTGACGATTTTCTAAACTCTTACACCGACGGGGACTACTCGAACCAGCACGTCAAAATGGGACTTAAAAAATTTGTGAACAACAGAACCGAAAGTTTAAAGAAAGAGTTGAACTATTACACAGCACCGCCTTTTGTTTATTTAATCACTTACAAACCTACAACACCTGCGGTTAAAGACTCATTAAAAATTAACGCCTCAGTCTTCAGCAACCCTCCGGTTTCAAAATTATTTGTTAAAGTAAAAAATGAATTTGAAACAACGGAAGAATTTTTCCCTCTAAAACAGAATTTTGCAACTACCACAACTAAAGTGGAAGATGCCGATAGGTGGAGTGCCGTTTTACCACCTCTACACAAGGGTAAAAACGATATTAGAATCGTAGCGGTCAATAGCGGCGGGCTTTCGGAAAGTTTCCCGCGCGGCAGAAAGTTGGAAATAGAAATTAAAACCAATCCTGTTAAATCCTCGCTCTTCGTAAACGAAATTTTGGCAATTAACGATACGACAAACGCGGACGAATACGGCGAATACGATGATTGGGTTGAGATTTTTAACTCCGCAGATTCTACAATTGATTTGACAAATTACTATTTAACCGACTCCAAAGGCAACTTAACGAAATGGCAGTTCCCGCAAGGCACAAAAATCGATGGGAAAGGTTTCCTGTTGGTTTGGTGCGACAAAGATAAACAGCCCGGGCTTCACACCAATTTTAAACTAAGCGGAAGTGGAGAATTTGTAGCGCTTACTTCCCCCGACGGCAAAACGGTTTTGGATTCAATTTCTTTCGGAAAGCAAACTGCGGATGTTTCCTACGGCCGTTACCCCGATGGCGGAAACAGCTGGAGCTTTTTAAAACCCACGCCGGGCAGATCTAACATTTTGACTTCTGTAAAAGATAAATTCATCCCCGCTTCATTTTCACTCGCGGTTTTCCCCAATCCTTTAAAATCCGGGCAAGAGGAAAACAACGCCACAATTTATTACTCGCTGCCTCAATCCAGTCTTAATGCGTCAATCTCACGCTACAATGTTTCTTTAATCATTTACAACTCACTCGGACAAAGAATTAAAACATTGATTAACAAAACACAAAGCACCGGAAAATACAAGATTAAACTCACAACTAAAAATCTTGCAAGCGGTGTTTACTTTGTTCTCCTGCAAACGGGAAAGCAAATTAAGGCGGAAAAATTTTTACTGCTCCGCTAAATTTTCAACACAAAGGTGTCAAGAAAATTAACTCTAATTTGAGTAACGAGCGATTGGAAGATGATTGGACAATGGAACACGGACTTATTCAATTAAAAATTAAGAACCTGCCTGCCGGTAGGCAGGTTAAGAATTAAAAATTTTCGATCTCTCGAAGTGCTTCTAAACTTCCAAACCGCCGAAGGCGAGCTAAACCCTTAAACTAAGACTGAATGAATTATGATTGACGAGTAGAAAGTCTTAAGTGACGAGCCTTAAGTCGTAAGTTACCAGCGTTCAGCGTTCAGTTACCAGCGTTCAGTAAATAACTTTTTCAACTCAAACTTTTCTACTACAATGAATGACGTCCCGCAAGCGGAGCGGCGGGACAAATGACAAATCACTTAGTAACGAGTGATGCGTGAGGCGTAACGAGCCCACTTCACATCGAGAGCTATTGAATTACCTCTGCTTTCCAAAAAAGATTTCTGAATACGAAAGGTGTTCTCTGTCAATCTTCTTACGTCTCGC
>WFQV01000208.1 GCA_015486905.1 Melioribacteraceae bacterium
AGGCTATCTATGACAGGTTTTAAATTTTTCTAATAGCTGATATGAAGGATCAAACAACCACAATTACAACAACCGACCCTCACAAAAACGGAAGTTGGGTCTCTGAACCTTTAGATGAAAGTGTTGTTGTTCCTAAATAACTCCCACAAATAGAATTTTCACTTTTCATATTTAAAATAAAAAGGCAGAGCTTACAACTCTGCCTTTTTAATTTTGACTACCGTTTTTCGTACGGCGGTTGTTTCGGAAACGGATTTGGTAATGCTTTAACTTCTTTCATTACTTCCTCTGCGGCACATTTTAATTGCGGGTCAATTCCCTTGGCTAATAATGTAGGGTTGTCAACTACTTTAATGTCCGGATCAACACCGTGCCCTTCTTTAAACCAAGTACCGTCAGGATTGTACATCCTGAATGTCGGTACTGTCAAGTAACCGTTGTCAATCAACGATGGGACACTGGTTATTCCGATTAAACCGCCCCAAGTTCTTAATCCGATTAACTTCCCGATTTTTTCTTTTCGGAAGAAATCCGGGAAGGCATCACCGCCGGAGCCGCTCCAACCGTTAATTAGCATTACTTTTGGACCAAAGTTAGCATACGGAGGCCACTGCCAATTTTTGCCATCTCTAACAGCCCAAAAAGCCAAAGGTTTTCTATTTAAAAGTTCAACGAAGCGGTCGGGAATTTGCCCGCCGCTGTTAAACCTTTCGTCGATTATTAAACCTTTCTTGTCAATCTGTGCCAGAAATTGTTTGAACAATTCGTTCTGTCCTTCGGTGCCGGTATTTGGTACGTAAATGTAACCGATTTGATTGTTTGTAAGTTTGGCTACGTATTCACGATTTGCTTCAACCCAAGCACGGTGCCTTAACTTCGTTTCGCTTATAGCAGAGAAAGGTTTTACCAATATTTTCCATGCTCCTTCGTAGGAAGGTTTGTCGTTAACCGTAAGCTCAACCGTTTTGAATGTCAATCCCTCGAAAGCAACGTAAGGTTCTTGTGAAACATCCAAAGGTACACCGTTTACAGCTAACACGTAATCTCCCGCTTTAATTTTAACGCCGGTTTGCGTAAGCGGTGAACGTCCTACAAAATCCCATTTTGCGCCGGTAATTATTTTTTTAATTCTGAAATAGCCGTGGTCAATTGTCCAATTCACACCGAGCATACCCGTGCTCACATGTTCGGAAGTTTCCTCATCGCCTCCGCCTCTGTAAGTATGGGAAGAACTGATTTCACCAATCATTTCACCAATCAAATAATTAAGGTCCCAGCGTGTAACAACGTCATTTAAAAGACTTCCGTAACGTTCTCTAATGCTTTCCCAATCAACACCGTGCATGTGCGGGTCGTAGAAGAAATCCCTTTCCATTCGCCAAGCGTCCGTAAATATTTGTCTCCATTCTTCCCTTGGCACAATTGTCATTGTCATTTCCTGAGTTTTCAATCTGTTCTTAAGTTTCTGCTTCGGTTTAATTTCGGTAATGTAAAGAGAGCTTCCTTTTGCAATTAACATCTTTTTCCCGTCGGCAGAAATTTCAAAATTGCTTGGTCCTTTAACTATTGTTTTTTGTTTATTGTCCTTAAAATCATAGTAAGCAATTTCACTCGATGATTTTTTAGAACCTGCGTTAGGATAATGAACATAAACGGGCTTGCCGTTCGTTGCTCTCAAATTTCCGTAGTTTCCCGGCAGAACCCTCAGAAGCTCAGCCCTCCCTTCAAAATTTACAAAATCTATCTTAACTTCTTTAACTTTCTCTTTGTCCTTTGCTTTTCCCCCCTTCTTTTTGTTCTTTTCGCTTTTCTTTTCGGTTTTAACTTCAACTGTGTCATTCTTTGCAATAAAAGGCGAAGGAATTTTTTCGGTTAATGTTACAACAGCGATGTTAGTAGAATTGGGATAAATGAAAGTATTTTCAACACTACTGTAAACGGGAGAGAAAGTTCTCTGTGTCAAATAATAAAAGTACTTACCGTTCGGGTCAAAAGCGGGGCTTGAATCCGAATAGAAACCGGAAGTTACTTGATGAACCACACCGTTCTTGTAATCGTAAATAAAAATTGCCTGATTTTGATTATCCAAACCGCGCGAATATGCCATCCATCTGCTGTCCGTTGACCAGCTAACGTTGAACTTTTCCAAAGCACCTTCGTACATGTAAAGTCCTTTATCAACGTCAATAATTTTGTCCTTGTCAAAATCATAAATTCTAATTCTCATTGCGTTATCCACAAAAGCAATCTTTCTGCTGTCCGGCGACCAGTAAAGATTGTACTTAAATTTTTTGCCGGTATGAGTTAACGTTTTTTGCTCGGAGGGATTCTCAACGTTAATTACGGTCAATTCGTATTCACCTGTCTTGTCGCTCCAAAAGGCAATTTTTTTACCGTCAGGCGACCATGCGGGAAATCTTTCGGCTACACCGGAAGAATTTGTTAAATTAAAAACCGGACCTTTTTTTATCGGTAAAGAAAATAGTTCACCGCGTGCTTCAACAACAGCTCTTTTTCCGTGCGGTGAAACGGAAGCGTTTTTAATATATTTCGAAACTTTCTTTTTAACAGGTAATATTGTAACATTGTCCGTTACTACATTTATTTTAACTTCTTTGTATTTCTCAGAATTCAAATTCAAAAGATAAAGTTTACCACCTGCTTCAAAAACAATATCATTCGGACCAATGGAAGGGAAATGCACGTCGAAATTTTTGAAGAAAGTTAGTTCTTTCATTTTTTCGGTTTGCATATCGTAACACCAAATGTTAAACCTCTCGTTTTTGTCCCTGTCCGAAAGGAAGTAAATCTTATTACCATGCCACATCGGAAGTTCATCGTTGGCGGCTTCGTGAGTGATGTTTTTCGAAGAAAAATTTTTCAGATTGAATAGCCAAATATCCGTTGCCATTCCACCTCTGTAGCGTTTCCAAGTTCTGAACAATCTTGACCGCGGAGTGTAAGCAATCCAATTGCCGTCGGTAGATATTTCTCCGAATTCGCCGTAAGGAATCGGTAATTTTGTAGGAAGCCCACCCTTTGCAGAGATTTCAAATATTTGGTCAAATCTTTGTCTCCCGCTTTCACGGGAAGAAGCAAATATTAAATTTTTGCCGTCCGGTGTCCAATCAAGAACTCTGTCCATCATAGGATGATTTGTAATTCTTTTGGGTGTTCCGCCGTTAGCGGGAATAATAAAAACATCGACGTTGCCGTCATAGTCCCCGCTAAAAGCAATGAACTTACCATCAGGTGAAAATTTTGGCATAATTTCCTGCCCTTTGGGAGAACTTAATTTAACCGCCATCCCGCCGTTCTTAGGCGCTACCCAAATATCACCGGCATAAACGAAAGTAATTTGGGATTGTGAAACATCGGGAAATTGTAACAGTTTCGCACTAACCTGCGCCCACATTAAAGAAGCGGTAAAAATAAAGACAAATAAGAAGAGAACTTTTTTCATTTTTTCACCTTTATGAAATTGAAATAATAACTAAACGTTAGACGAATGAAAATTCAAATTGTTTACGTCCAAACCGGTTGCGGTTAAACTAAATTCCCACAACTCGTCCTGCAATCTTTCATCGTAAGAAACTTCGGAAGAACGTGTTTCACGTTTGTTTGAAAAATATTTGCCGGTAACATTCCTAACACTCTCTGAGGTCGCAAGGAATATTGAGTTTTCCGCGCCGAACTCTACATTAGTCCCGTAGGAAGTACCCCATCCGGCTGCAAGGAGCTTTGTAGCAATAACACCAGGATGCAAAGCATTCACCGTGATTTCAGTTGTCTTCATTTCCCTAACTAATTTGTAAGTAAAGAGAATGTTCGCCAATTTTGAGCGAGAATAAGCATCGTAAGGGTCGTAGGATTTTTCACCACGCAAATTTTCAAAATCCACCGCCACAGGAGAATGAGCCATCGAACTGACATTAATAATTCTTCCTTCATTCTGAGGAATTATTTTTAACAGTAAAAGCGTCAACAGAAAATGGCTAAGATAATTTATTTGAAATGTAGCTTCGTAACCATCTTCGGTCAGTACCAAGCGAGGTAAAAAAACTCCGGCATTGTTTATTAATATGTCTATCCTTTCAAATTTTTCTGTAATTTCAGAAGCCATTTTCCTGACGGAATTAAAAGATGACATATCTCCCACAACGGTTTCCAAGTTTAAATTTCCGCTTAGCTCATGTAAAATTTTCTTTTTTGTTTCTTCTGCTCGTCGAGTGTTTCTTCCGTGAAGAATTACTTTAAAGCCTTTCTTTAATAAGCCCTCAGCCGTTGCTAATCCAATACCGTCGGTTGAGCCCGTAATCAGAACAGTTTTAATCACACTATCTTCTTTCTTCTTCCATTTTTTAGAATTGTACTTTTAAAAATAACACAAAATGAGTTTTAAATAGAAATAACTTAAAAATTTTTTTTCTTGACAGAAATAGAAACAAATATTATATTTGTATTTGTAATAATACTAATTTAGTAATATATTAGCTAAAGGGTAATATTTACTTAATGAACACACTTATTTCACGAGAACAAGATTATGCTTTACGAATAGTTGCCTTCTTGGCGGGAAGGGAAACAAAAGAACCTATTTCTGTAAAAGAACTTTCCAAATCCTTAATGATATCACGCAGTTTCACGGCACGCATTGTGCACAAATTAAAGAAAAGTAATATTTTAGGAACCGTTCAGGGTAAATTCGGCGGTGTATTCCTTAATGCTAATCCTTCAAAACTGTCTTTGCTCGATGTATTAAAAACAGCAGGATTTAATTCGAGACTTAATGCTTGTCTTTACGATAGTTACACTTGCCCATTTGAAAACAGATGTAAGTTTCACTTTTTCTTCCTCGATATTGAGAAACAGTTATTGGATACTTTAAAAAATAGATACATTAGTGAATTTAAGTTTTTCTCTTAACAACTACATCATTAACTAAACATTAGGAGGATGTTTATGGATGCTCTTGCCGTGGCAAGGTGGCAGTTTGCAATTGTAACTGTCTATCACTTCTTTTTCGTCCCCATTACGTTAGGGCTTTCCCTTGCGGTAGCTATTATCGAAACGAAATACGTTACCAGCGGGGAAGTAAAGTACAAACAAATGGCAAAGTTCTGGGGTAAACTTTTCCTCATCAACTTTGCAATCGGAGTTGCAACCGGTATTGTTCAGGAATTTCAATTCGGAATGAACTGGTCACAATACTCCAGGTTCATGGGAGATATTTTCGGTGCTCCGTTGGCTATCGAAGCGTTATTGGCTTTTTACATGGAGTCAACGTTCATCGGCATTTGGATTTTCGGATGGGACAAGATTTCACCCAAGCTCCACGCAACAACAATTTGGCTTACAGCTATCGGGTCAAATCTTTCAGCTATTTGGATTTTGGCTGCCAACTCTTTCATGCAGCATCCCGTTGGTTACACACTCAACCAACAAGCTCATAGAGCCGAGATGACAAACTTTTTTGCAGTCATCGGGAATGCACATCTTTGGCATCAATTTCCACATGTATTCTTTGCCGGAATGACCGGTGCGGGTTTCATTTTGATGGGCGTCAGCCTTTACCACATTGTTAAGTCCAAAAAGAATCCGGACGTTTTTAAGACTTCTTTCAAATTTGGCGCCGGATATGCTTTAATCGGTATTGTTCTTGTAATTGTTGTCGGACACTTTCAAGCACAGGCAATGACGGAGATGCAGCCAATGAAAATGGCTGCGGGAGAAGCACTCTGGAATGATGAAAATCCTGCCGCACTTTCACTCTTTTCTATTGCCAACGAAGATGAACAGATGAACAGTGTTGATGTTCGTTTGCCTAATTTACTTTCTTTATTAGTTTACGACAGATTCGAAGGTCCCGTTCGCGGAATCAAATCCCTACAGAAAGAATATGAACAGAAGTACGGACCCGGAGATTACGTACCGCCGGTTAATGCTTCTTATTGGAACTTCAGAATTATGGTCGGACTGGGATTTTTAATGTTCTTTATGGCTCTTTACGCTTACATCAAAGCAACTAAGAACAATTACAATTTCAGTCCATGGGTTTACAAATTATTTATTTGGGGAATTTTCTTCCCGATAATTGCAAGCTCAACCGGATGGATTTTTACCGAGATAGGACGTCAGCCGTGGACAGTTTACGGATTGTTCAAGACCGCACAGTCCGTTTCGAATACCGTCTCCGCCGGGGAGGTCTGGTTCTCATTGATCTCTTACACTATTGTTTACGCCACTCTCATAGTTGTAATGATTAAGCTCTTCAAGAAATACGCCACACAAGGCATCGACAACGAAGACGCGGTGGAATCCACTAACACAAATTTAAGTGAAGCATAGGAGGGAGACATGGATCTGAATACATTATGGTTTATTTTAATTATGGTTCTGTTCATCGGATACTTCTTCCTCGAAGGATTCGATTACGGAGTAGGAATGCTCTTACCCTTCTTGGGTAAAGACGATAAACAACGCAGAGTAATAATTAACACAATAGGCGCACACTGGGATGGTAATGAAGTGTGGCTGCTTACGGCAGGCGGAGCTACATTTGCCGCATTCCCGAATTGGTACGCTACACTGTTCAGCGGTTTTTACATTGCGCTTGTTTTAATGCTGCTCGGTTTGATTGTCCGTGCGGTATCTTTCGAATACAGAAGCAAAGAAGAATCCTGGAGCTGGAGAAATAAATTTGACTGGCTAATATTTATCGGTAGCTTCCTGCCCGCTTTCCTTTGGGGTGTAGCCGTATCAAATATTATTCGTGGCGTGCCTATCAATGCACGCATGGATTACGTCGGCGGATTCTTTAATCTGTTAAATCCCTTTGCTCTCGTTGGTGGAATAGCTTTCGTTCTTCTTTTCATTTTACACGGAGCTATTTTCCTTTCTCTAAAAACAACCAACGATATGCTTGAATCGGCACGGAACATAGCTAAGAAATATTGGCTTTACACTCTTGTTGTAATTGTAGTTTACGTAATCTATGCTTTCTTCGCAACGGGAATCTACCAAAACGGAGCTCTTCCGATTATTGCGACAATTATTGCCGCTTTGGCTTTGATTTCGGTTACCTATTTCTTAAAGGCTAAAAAAGAAGGCTGGGCTTTTGTAATGACAGCACTTACGATAGTATTTGTAGTGGCTACGGTATTTAGCGGTCTTTACCCGAACGTAATGATTTCGAGCATTGAGCCTGCTTTTAACTTGACAGTTTATAATGCTTCGTCCAGTGCTTACACTCTTAAAGTAATGACAATCGTTACTCTTATTTTAATTCCTTTTGTCCTTGTTTACCAAGCCTGGTCGTATTACATCTTCCGTCAAAGGATTTCATCGAAGGAAGACGAAAGCAAATTGGAATATTAATTTCCAATCGTATTGTTTTTAAAAGACCGGCAAATTTTCCGCCGGTCTTTTTTTATTTTTTTCTTTCTTACAAGTTGATTATTTTTAATTAAATATTGTTAATGATTGTTAACTCGAATATTGGGGTTCAATGTTTTTTAATAAAAATCTTTTCTCCCTTGCCTCGAATGTAAAGAAGAAATTTTTCATGGTAATTGGCAGCGGTTCCTTTGCAGCAATATTTACCATTTATCAGGCAATTTTCCTTGCAAGCATAATCGACGAGGTTTTCTTAAAAGGTAAAACCCTTACGTACGAAAGAAATAATCTCTTTCTCTTTCTAACCTTTTCATTGCTTAAAGCATTTTTTATTTGGAGCGAACAATATTTTTCATCGGATGTTGTAAAATATGTTAAGGCAAAAATAAGAGCGGGATTACTCAATAAAATCAAGGCTATGGGAAAGGTCAGGTTAGCCGGGGAAAGGACGGGCGAGTTAACGAACACAATAATAAAAGGAACAGATGCGCTTGAAAAATATTTCAATCAATATTTACCTCAACTTTTTCTCTCGGCTCTTATTCCCCTTTTAATTCTATTTTTCGTCTTTCCGAGAGATATTCTATCGGGCGTTATTTTCGTTTTAACCGCTCCATTAATTCCCCTCTTTATGTACTTAATCGGTTCTATTGCGGAATCCCTCAACAAGAAACAATGGAAAACTCTGTCGCGGATGAGTGCTTATTTCCTTGATGTGCTTCAAGGAATGATTACACTTAAACTTTTCAACGCGACCAAAAAAGAATTCAAGAAAATTTTTGAAATCACGGAATCTTTCCGCACCGCTACAATGAAAGTTTTACGAGTTGCTTTCCTTTCGGCATTTGTACTGGAGCTTCTTTCTACAATCAGTATTGCAATCATTGCGGTAGAAATAGGTCTCCGTTTACTTGCCGGTAAAATGGAATTTATTGATGCAATGTTTTTGCTAATAATTGCACCGGAATTTTATTTACCGATTCGCCAATTAGGTGCACGTTACCACGCCGGTTTGGAAGGAGTTGCTGCGTTTCAAAGAATTGAAAATATTTTAAATTTTAAAATACCTGCTGTCCCTTCCGCTTCAGTTCAACTTTCTTCGTTAGGTTCTTCACCTATTGTTTTTGGGGATGTAACATTTAAATATGAACAAAGAGAAGAAAACGCTTTGAATAAAGTGTCATTCACACTTGACCCTTCCGAAACCACTGCTATTGTTGGTCCAACCGGTTCAGGTAAATCAACGGTTCTTAATTTGCTTCTGAAATTCATCGAACCCACATCCGGAACAATTAAAATAGGAGGGGGAAATTTAACCGAAATCAAAAGTACGGCGTGGAGGAGAAAAGTTTCCTGGCTGCCGCAGAATCCCCATTTGTTTCTCAAAACTATTTTTGAGAACATTGCATTGGCAAAACGGGATGCTCAAATTGATGAAATAATTGAAGCGGCAAAAAAGGCAAGGATTCACAAGTTCATTCAAGCTTTACCTCTGGGCTACAACACACACGCGGGAGAAGCAGGCTCCAAATTAAGCGGCGGGCAAATTCAACGCATAGCCTTAGCACGGGCTTTTTTAAAAAACTCACCGGTGCTTTTAATAGACGAACCAACGGCAAATTTAGACCCGTTCGTTGAAGAACAAATATTTGAATCGATGTTCGAATTAATGCAAAACAAAACCGTTTTAATTATTGCTCACAGGCTGAACACCGTTCGCAATGCAGACAAAATAATAGTACTTAATAAAGGTAACGTCATTGGCTTCGGTACACACGAAGAACTGTTCGATACACTCCCCTTTTACAAAGAAATGTTTAACATTTACAGAAGCGCCTAATGTTTAAAACTCTTTTGAAAATAATCTCAATCGGGAAAGAATATTATTGGTGGATGGCGCTTGCGGCATTAATCGGCTTTCTTACGGTAGGAAGCAGCATCGGGTTAATGATGACCGCAGCTTACATAATTGCAAAAGCCGCTTTGCAAGTTCATATTCACGAATTAGAGGTAGCAATAGTAGGTGTTCGTTTCTTCGGAATTTCACGCGGTGTTTTCCGTTACCTTGAAAGACTCGTCTCTCATGAAACGACTTTTAAATTGTTGGCAAAATTCCGCCTTTGGTTTTTCAAAAGTCTCGAACCGCTTGTACCTTCGCAATCAATTGATTACACCAGCGGAGATTTGCTTTCGCGGTCGGTTGAGGATATTGAAAAGCTCGAACACATTTTCGTGCGTGTCATTTCCCCGCCTTTCGTACTCTTGGGAGTTTTGTTATTAATGTGGTTCCTTCTCGGGATTTTTAATTTTTACTATTCTTTAATTTTTGCAGTTGTTTATCTTACCGCTGCTATTGGCGTTCCGCTTCTGACCTTCATCTTAAGCCGTAAAATAGGGACGAAATCCACTCATCTGAAATCAAAACTTAACGAGTTAATAATAGACGGTATTCAGGGACTGGATGAACTTCTCTCATTCGGTGCGGAAGAACGTTGGACGGAAGAAATCAAAAAGACAGAGCAAGAACTTTTAAACTACGAACGCAAAATGCAGATAGTTGAAGGTCTGCACGAAAGTTTAATAGGACTTATGATGAACATTGCAATTTTCGCTCTCTCGGTTACGGCAATTCCCGCTGTTCATAGCGGCGCTTTGGAAGGCTTTTCTCTTGCGGTAATACTAATCGGTGTAATGTCCGCTTTTGAAGCCGTCTTCCCTATTCCTCAAGCGGTACAGTATTTAGAGCAAAGCTCCGCTGCAGGCGAACGGCTTTTGGAAATCACCGAAAACAAATCCGTAGTTCATCCGATTTTCTCAGAGGAAAAGGAAATTGAAAATTTCGATTTAAAATTAGAAAACGTTTCGTTCAAATATCCCGACGGTAATTACGCATTAAAAGAAATTACAATGAACATTCCAAACGGTGCAAGCGTAGGAATAATAGGCGCAACCGGTGCCGGCAAAACAACTTTGGTAAATCTTTTAACCAAACTGTGGAATTACAATTCCGGCACAATCAAAATAGACGGGAAAGATTATTACGAGATGCCCGGTGAAAAAATTCGAGATGCTATCTCCGTTGTTCCTCAAAACGTTCACTTGTTTACCGACACAATTAAAGAAAATCTTCTCATCGGGAATCCCGATGCAAACGACGAACAAATACTAAATGCTTTGGAACAAGCCGAGCTAAAAGAATTTGTCGAATCGCTCCCGGGAAAATTAAACGCGCCTATTGGTGAACTTGGTAATATGCTTAGCGGTGGCGAAAAGAAACGCCTGGCAATTGCACGCGCTCTGGTTAAAAATTCGCCCGTTTTCATTTTTGACGAAATAACTTCCGATTTGGACGCAATCACCGAACGCAATATTATTCGTACGATTCAAAAAATAGGAAGCGGCAGAACCGTTATTTTCATTACTCACCGGCTAATAGAACTGGAAATGTTCAATAAAATTTACGTATTGTTAAACGGGCAAATTGTTGAACAAGGAACTGCAGAAGAATTAAAACGAGAAGGGAAATATTTCAATAAATTATTATTTTCACAAAATCAGCTTTTGAACATCTGATAATAAAATTGGTACAGATCTAAAATCTGTGGAAAAAAATAAGAAAGAAGAAACTAGAAATAAGAAATAGATAAACGCGAGACGCCCGCCTTCGTCTGCGCTTCGCTTGACTACGTCGTGACAAGCAAGAGGTAATACGCTAGACGTTAGCCCCATTATTAATTTAAAGTGGAAAACGGAAAGTTGAATGTTAATTTTCAAGAAAACCATGCATAATTGGATAAATGGATGGCTGGATGATTGGATTGTTTGTCTTCTCCCCCATTTGTGGACTTAGTGATTACAAAACTTTCGTGTTAACCCACGGATTCATCCGTGGGGAGAAAGACAACAAATCTCGCACAACCAAAACCAGTTCACTGGTTTCCCCACCCCAACAGAAAAATTTAAATAAAACCTTCATCCCGAATTCTGCTTTCCTTCAAAGTTCAAATAATGGGGCTAAAGCCCGTTAGGTTTATTTGTCTTTCCCCACCGTCGGATGAATCCGACGGCAATGAGGTAATATTACAGACATCATTGCGACCACGCAGAATGCGGGTAACGCAATCTGTAGTTCATTCAACAAAATCTAAAAGTCCGACAGATTGCTTCATTTCGATACCTTCGGCATCATTTTTCTCTTTTAGTTATTTCCTCCTACAAACATTCGACCCCGACCCCGAAGGGGTCGGGGGTAGGAAGCTATTTTTTGTACTGTCACTGAGAACCCCAAAGGGGTTCAATGTTGGTAGAGAAAAGAATCAACAAGAAAAACAGAACCCTGAAGGGGTTCAAGTTCTTTCCTATCGAACCGAAAACTTTGCATAATTGGATGAATGGATGGTCCGCCTTCGTCTGCGCTACGCTTGACTTCAGCGCGACAGGTTGGATGGATGCATGATTGGATGAATGGATGGTTGGATTGTTGGATTGTTGGATGGTTTTTTCCTACCAATTTTAAAATTCCCCTCTTTCAAGAGGGGTGGCTCTCGACTTATCCCGACTTGTCGGGAGACGGGGTGTTGAAAAATTAGAATTTTTAACTACACCAAACATTTCTATAGATTGCTTAACTTCGAAACCTTCAGCATCGTGGATCTATTTTCCTTTACTCTTGTTCTTGCATTGTTGGACAAATGGATGGTTGGATAGTTTGCCTTTCCTTGCATTTTTACCGGGCGAGGTTCTCAATACACACCAAAGAATCAGTCCCCCTCCTGCCCGCCCTGCCTGCCGGCAGGCAGGCGGCAGGCAGTGAAAAAATCAAGGCTGTAAAAAATTTGCTAAAATTCTCGCTGCGATGCTGAAAAAAATTAACTCGCCCCGACGAGCGGGGCTCAGACAAAATTTTTTTCTTAACGCATCTTCGCTCGA
>WFQV01000209.1 GCA_015486905.1 Melioribacteraceae bacterium
GCCGTTGACTTTAGTCAACGGATTTGAAAAAAGAAACAATGTTTTTTGGCTTTAGCCTCATTTCTCGTACATTTAGTGTTAGAACAATGGGGCTAAAGCCCGAAATTATTTAATTATTCTCTTTCCGTCGGTTAAAACCGACGGCAATGCTGTCTGAAGCCGATAGAAATGCTGTCTAAATCCGATGGGAATTTTTCACTTCGATACCTTCGGCATCGTTTTCTATTTTCTTATTGCTTTTCTACAAACCTTCGACCCCGACAGGGTCGGGGGTCGCATAGGTTTTTGTACTGTTTCAAAAGAACCCCGAAAGGGTTCAAGGTCTGTAGAAAAAAAGAATAAAAAAAGGAAACAGAACCCTGAAGGGGTTCAAGTTTTCTCCTATCTAACTGAAAATATGCATAATCAAATGAATTGACTGTTAAACTTTGCGTGGTTTGCGGTTACAGAAATTTCGAATCAACCCACGACTTTGCCAAGTCGTTTGCGAATGTTGTTAAAAAAACTTTCACATTAACCCACGGCTTTAGCCGTGGGTAGCAAAACAACAAACCCAGTACAACCAAAGCCGGTTTAACGGTTTTCCCACCCCCAAAAACAATTTACCCTAAAACCTGTAAACAGGTTTCGGTTTTTTCCGGTACAAGTTTAAATTTGGTGGCAAAAAATAATTAGGAATAATTTTTTCTTTTTTTTAACACCTAAAGTCTTTGTGAATCCCACGCCAATCTTTGCAATATTTTTCCTTTCTAACAATAATCAATCGTTGTAGGGGGCGCAAATTTTGCGCTCCCTACAATTTTAAAAATGATTTTTTTTAAATTGTAGGGCCAACTCGCCACGCCAAAGGCGGGGTCCCTACCGTTTGGACAGCTTACGAGTAGGTATCGACCCCGCATTTTGCAGGGTAAACTCTTTGGGATCGGTTGATTTTCAAACCTATTCACACTTTCCCTCCTTATCGTTAGACATCTCATTAGCAACGGGTTTCAACCCCTGGGTGTTACTCAATCAAAAATTTTTTTCGATTAATGCTAAACTTTTCCGTTTGTGCTACGATTATAGGATTGAAATTAGTTAAAGGTTGGACAAGGAAGTCCAACCATAGTAAAAACAAAACAAGGAGGTACAAAATGTCATTCAGAATCAACACAAACATTGGCGCCATTAGGGCTTACAATGCCTTAAAAGCAGTTAATGCAAAAGTTGCAACTGCACAACTTCGATTGGCTACACAGAAAAGAATTAACTCTGTAGCCGACGATACATCGGGATTTGCCGTAGGTAAATCGTTGGATCAAAAAATCAAATTAATGCAGTCTGCACAAAACAATGTCGGATCAGCTAAGGATATGCTTTCCACGGCAGAGACACAGCTAATATCGGTAAAAGATATTATCACTCAAATTCGTGCCAAAGTAGCAGATTCCAGTAACCCCGCATCCGACAACAGTAGAGTATCCGGTGATATCAAAGCGCTTTCAAACGAATTAGCTTCTATTTTCGACACTACCAAGTTTAATGATACTAAACTGTTAGTTTCTACAAGCGCAATGAGCAGCGGAACAACATTCAGTTTCCAAACCGGCGCCGAATCGACAGACAAATTGGATGTTAATTATATGGCAACATCCGGCGGTACTTTGAGTGGCAGTAACACGGTTACTACGTCTGACTTCACACTTACAGGCATTAGTTCTGCAGTATCTGACGCCTTAACACAGTTGTCAAGCGTAGGAACCACATCGGCGGCTATCGGAAGTCTTACCTCTTATTTGAATACTTTCGAGAATTCCGTTGACGGTGCATTGTCCAGCATTGGTAACTACACACAGAGACTTGAAATCAAAGACAACTTCTTAACTTCGGCAATTGCGAATTCACAATCTTCTTACAGCCGACTCTTTGATGCAGATATGGCAATGGAGCAAATGAACGCTACCAAATACCAAATCAGCGCTCAAATTTCTACTTCTATTCTTTCGCAGGCAAACATTGCACCACAGCAAGTTCTTTCATTGTTCCGTTAATATTGATTGAAGGCTCCGGCATTAGAACCGGAGCCTTACCTTTTATTTAACATGAGGATATGAGGATTATGTACACAAAATATCAAGCGGCAAAAGCATTTAACAACGTAAACCAGTATTTGATTAAAGAAATAATTGACGCCAGCCCCGAGAAATTACTGATTAAAGTTTACGATTTTGCAATTGTTCAAGTGCAAAGGCACAATCTTGAAAAAACCAACAGAGCAATCCAAGAGTTAATAAATGCACTTGACTTTTCACGGGAGGATACAAGAGAAATTGCTATGGGGCTTCTGCGTTTGTACAAATTTTGTCAGGACAAGATGAGAGAAAAAGAATACGATATTGTGCACAGAATCCTAAGCGAATTAAGAGACACTTGGAACGAAGCTATTAACAAATATAAGTTAAAATAATGAGCGGAATAGATCTTTTATCTTCAAGCGGCATCGACCGTTTGATTCAGAATTATACGGCTATTCAACAAAGCCGAAGAATCCAACCTCTTAGCACAAAGAAAAGCGGCTACGAAACCAAAAATAATGCCTATTCAAGTTTAAGTTCAAAATTAAGCAGTTTAAAAACTTTGCTTGAAGATTTTAAATCCACAGGCGCCTCGTCGGAATTTAAATATAAGGCGGCAACAACAAGCGATGATTCCTTTTTGACTGCTTCCGCTACTTCTTCCGCCGGAATAGGTTCTTACAATATTAGAATTTCTCAATTGGCTAAAGCCGACGTAGCTATTTCAAAAGACATCGACACATCCTCTACCGACGCTAACTCCCTCGGAATTACAACCGACACATACA
>WFQV01000210.1 GCA_015486905.1 Melioribacteraceae bacterium
AATCCATCATGAAAATCAGCGTCCCATTCCCTCCGTGAAAATCCTGCAACAATCCGTGTCATCCGTGTTCTATCCAATCATCGTACTATCAATCGTTAATCGCAAGACGCGAGAAGCAAGACGTAAGAAGTTTGAAGTCATTCGAGTACTCGTTAATCATCATTCGATTGTTCTTGGTTTAGGAGTTTAGAGGTTCAATGGGACAAGTGGATGATTGGATGGGGGGATGGTTGGATGGGTGGATATTAGATAACAGCAAATTTTTACTTTTTAATTTTGACTTTCTAATTTTTAATTGTCCAATCAGCGGAAATCATAATCCATCATGACAAATCTGCGTCCCATTCCATCCGTGAAAATCCCGTAGCAATCCGTGTCATCCGTGTTCTATTGTTCCCTCAACAAACAGTTTCCTTTTAATCTAACTCAACGAGTAAAAATCAAGCGGTTACGTTTTCTTCTTCGTGGAGGAATTTCTCAACGGTTAAAAC
The DNA here is from genome assembly GCA_015486905.1 of Melioribacteraceae bacterium. Classification (GTDB taxonomy): domain Bacteria; phylum Bacteroidota; class Ignavibacteria; order Ignavibacteriales; family Melioribacteraceae; genus WFQV01. The sequence continues at coordinate 492 of WFQV01000210.1, forward strand.
ATCTTCTTCACTGCCTATGTAAACCGGTGTTCTTTGGTGAATGCTCGTTGGTTGTTTCTCCAGCATTCTAATTTTACCGTCACTTGCCCTACCGCCTGCCTGCTCGACAATAAATGCCATTGGGTTGCATTCGTACATTAAGCGTAGTTTGCCGTTCGGATGCCTAATATCTTCGGGGTAAATGAATATCCCGCCGTAAAGTAAATTACGATGAATATCCGCAACCATCGAACCGATATAGCGAGCCGAGTAAGGCTTTTCATTCGGGTCTTCATCCTTTTGCAAAAACTTAATGTACTTCTTGAGTCCGGGATGCCAATATTTGTAATTCCCTTCGTTGATGCTGTAAATTTTACCTCTCTTTGGTGTTTTGATATTAGGATGTGACAACAAATATTCGCCGAAAGCCGGGTCTAATGTAAAGCCGTGTACTCCCTCACCGGCGGTGTAAACCATCATCGTGCTGGAGCCGTAAATTACATAGCCTGCGGCTACTTGCTCCACTCCTTTCTGCAGGCAATCTTCCACCGTTCCGGGTGTGCCGTTGGGACTTATTCTTCTGTAGATTGAGAAAATCGTTCCTATGCTCACGTTTGCATCAATATTCGAAGAGCCGTCCAACGGGTCAAAAAGGAGCACGTACTTTCCAATCCTTTTGTTTTTGGGGATGTGAATGATATCATCTTCCTCTTCGGAAGCCATTACACAAAGGTGTCCTCCGTGGTCCATTGCTTTAATCATAGTTTCGTGAGCAAACATATCAAGCTTTTTAACTTTCTCGCCGTGAATGTTTTCATCGCCGGTAAATCCCAGTATGTCAACAAGCCCGGCTTTGTTAACTTCCAACGAAATAACTTTTGTAGCTAAGGATAAATCCCAAAGTAAAGATGATAGTTCACCCGTAGCTTCCGGGTGGCGTCTTTCTTCCTCAATAATATGGCGTTGAAGAGTCATAAAACTTTGCTTCATTTCATTCTCCTGATTTCAATTTTTAAAATTTCCAACTCCGGCAGAGATAAAAAATTTGTTGTTAACAAGGATTAATTAACCCTTTAAATGCAATTTAACGCTTGGGGGAAATAAACAAGGGTTGCCTCTCTGGTTCATTTTCTAACGCTGCCTCAAAAATTAATTTTTGTATTATTGTTTTGAAGTCGCTTGAACGAAAAATAATAATTTAATAAATAAAATACCACCAGAAAAAATAATTTTATTCAAAAACTTTCGGAGGGACGGATACAATCCGGGGTTTGAAAAAGAAATTATTTCTCTCGACAATTGCAAAGGGGGAAATTTTTATAATAAGCGGATTAAGTTGAAACTTTATTTTTTAAGGTATTTGCCGAAAAGGATTAAATGCTCCCCTTCGGAGTAAAAATCTTTTATCTCGGAAAGTATTGTGTAATTGTTTCTCAAATAAAATTTTCGAGTAGGCAGCATTTCTTCCTTGGAAGAGGTTTCAATCAGAATCCAACGACCATTCTCATCTTTAACAAACTCTTCAGCATGTTGAAGTAATTCCCGTCCTACGTTGTTATCTTGATGCTCCGGGTCAACTACAATCCAGTAAAGGTCGTAAGTTCCTTCGGTCAATGTCCTCTTGCCGGTGCAATGGTAACCGAGTACTTTATCTTCGTTTTCGTAAACAAAGATATTGTAAAAATTTTGTCCGTTTAATGCCGCTGTTTCAATCATTTCCATGGCGGAGGTTTTTTCCTCTTCGGAAAACAAATTTATTTGAGAAACTATTTCCTTCAGCCTTTGGCTGTCTTCTTTTTTAAACTTTCTAATCATTTCTTTGCTTTACTAATTTTCTAAATTTAAGATATCAAATATAATAACTTAACGTTAAAATTATTAATAAGATAAAGTATCTGTAATTCAGCAAGTAACTTTTTCAGGACAGTTAAGCACAGGTTTAAAATCGGTTGCAAAAAATAAAAAAATAAGAAAGAATAAAACACGAAATAAGAAATAGTTAAACGCGAGACGTAAGAGGTAAGACGATAGACGTTAGTCTCATTATTAGTTGAAAGCGGAAAACGGAAAGAAGCTTACCGAAGAAGGTTAGGTTGGTTCTTGCAAAATCGAAGACCTTTCATAAAGGATGATTGGATGAGTGGATGCATGGATGATTGGATTGTCTGCCTTTCCCTCTAAACAATTAAATTCTTCCCTTCGATACCTTCGGCATCGTTTTTTGATTTTCGTTATTTTCTTTTTACCAACATTCGACCCCGACACTCGCCCCTTCGGGGTCGGTGTCGGGGGTCGAAAAGTCGTTTTTTATTCTGTTAAATGAGCGTTAATAGGAGTCCCTCACTCCTCTTCCTAAGATAAATGATGGGGATGAGTCCCAAAAAAATTTTTATTTTCAACAGTTTCTTCCAAAATAAATAATTCAAGCAATCTACCAGAGAACCGCGAAGCGGTTTACCCCGCAATCTGCGTGGGGTTCAATGTCTGTAGAACGAATAATCAAATAGGGGAAAAGAACCCTGAAGGGGTTCAAGTTAATGTTCATTAGAACGAAAATATTGGATTGTCTGCCTTTCCCCGACAAGTCGTGAATCGTCGCGATAGGTCCGCCTTCCCCGCATTCTGCGGTGCGAGGCTAAAAATTATCAGGGAACAAGCCCTCACTCCTGCCTGCCCTGCCTACCGGC
>WFQV01000211.1 GCA_015486905.1 Melioribacteraceae bacterium
GCCCTACCTACCGGCAGGCAGGTCGGAAAGGGAAGGAAAGGGTGGGTTGGGAAAAATAAGGAAAGCAAAAAATATTAACAAAACGCTCAAAAGGAAAAGACAATCTAATTTTTTTTCCCACCGAATTTAAACTTGTACCAACTTGCGCTTTTGAAAATTGTAACAAATTAATTTCCGTTTTTATTATTTTTAATTAAATTTAAATCTTTATTATTGCACTTTGATTTTTAAAATTTCCACGAGACAATGCAGGAAAAAATAGGACAAAATACTTTATTCGACCAGGCTGATAATTTAATAAATTTACACGAAGCAAGCCTTTGGGCTTCTGAATATTTAAATAGGGAAGTTACCGTTTCAAATATCTCATATTTATTACAATATGGTAGAATTAAACGTCACGGGAATAACGGAAATCCATTAATTGACAAAAATGAACTAAAAGATTACTACGACAGAACAAATAAAAAAGAAAACGAATGGAAAGAAAAGTTAGGTAAAGATTTAAATTGGCATTTATCCTTTGTTGAATATAAAGAATCGGAACGCACCAAACATGTCCACCGTTTACATCCCTACAAAGGTAAGTTCATCCCTCAGTTAGTTGAATATTTTTTAGACAAACACAAAGATGAATTTAAGAAAGAAGTCTTTTTTAATCCAGGCGATATTGTGTTAGACCCATTCTGTGGCAGCGGAACGACACTTGTTCAAGCCAATGAATTAGGAATAAATGCCGTGGGAATTGACATTTCCGCATTTAATGTAATGATTAGTAACGTAAAAATCGAAAAGCACAACATTTTTGAACTTCACAGAATAATTAAAGATTTAACCTACCAGTTAGAAGAATTTCAACAAAACAGAAATAATGTTAATTTTGAAGAACGTCTGCTTGCAGAATTAAACGAATTCAACAAAAAATATTTCCCCGCTCCCGAATACAAAAGAAAAGTCAGAAAAGGTTTAATAGATGAAGCAAGGTACGGAAAGGAAAAAGAAGAAGAATTTTTACCTATTTACAGACAATTAGTTAGTGAGTTTCATATTAAAATCAAACAAGATAAAAATGGCACTTTCCTCGATAAGTGGTTTTTATCTCCCGTGAGAGAAGAAATAGATTTTATGTTTGAAAACATAAAAAAATTGAAAGACCCGCAAATCAAAAAAACTTTAGCGGTGATCTTAAGCAGAACCGTACGTTCCTGCAGGGCAACGACACATGCGGATTTAGCAACTTTAAAAGAACCTGTCACAACGACCTACTATTGTAAAAAACACGGGAAGGTCTGCAAGCCCATTTTTACGATTCTCGGCTGGTGGAAAAGGTACTCAATTGACACTCTAAATCGTCTTTCGGAATTTAATAAACTTAGAACCGCCACAAAGCAAATTTGCCTAATCGGAGATAGTAGAAATCTTGACATTATCAAAGAAGTAAAGAAAAAAGATTCTACATTGGCGGAAATGCTCAAAAACAAAAAAATCGCCGGAATTTTTTCTTCCCCCCCTTATGTAGGTTTAATAAATTACCACGAACAGCATGCTTACGCTTACGAAATATTTGGTTTTGAAAGAAAGGACGAACTTGAAATTGGACCTTTGTACAAAGGGCAAGGACGCGAAGCCAGAGAATCTTACACCGAGGGAATTGCACAGACACTTTTGAATAGTAAAAAGTTTTTGAAAGATGATTACAATGTGTTCTTAGTGGCAAATGACAAATACAACCTTTATCCGAGAATTGCAGAATTAGCCGGGATGAAAATTGTAAACCAATACAAAAGACCTGTTCTTAATAGAGTTGAGAAAGACAGATCAGCCTATGCTGAAATAATTTTTCATTTAAAGGAAAAATATTGATGCAATTAACCTCTGAACAAATTGCAAAAATTGAATCGGTAATTAAAGAGAGTCTAAGAAAAAAATTCGAGAACTATTTGCCCGAGACAAAACAGATGCCATTTCATTACAGACTGCTTGGGAAAGACAGAATGGCTTTGTTTTCATTCATCCACTCTCTCAACACTACATTCGGGACTTCAATTTTCGAGCCTGTTGCAGAAGTGTTGGCAAGCGTTAATTTCGTAAATGCGCAAAAACAATTTGCTCTCGGTACGGAAATTAGTGAAGAAGCTCAATCCGAAATTCAACATATCATTAACAAATTAAGCATGGGTGAAAATCCTAACAAACGGAGAGAAATTGAAAAAATCCGAAAAGTTGCACAAAAAGTGAAATCGAACAAGTTAAAGACAGTAAAAGTGGATTTGTTCTTAAAAGATAAAAAAGGAGAAATTCATCTTTTCGACCTGAAAACAGTCAAACCGAATATTAGCAATTTCAAGGATTTTAAACGCACTCTTCTTGAATGGATTGCAATTTATTTACGTAAAAATCCTAATGCTAAAGTTCACTCTTACATTGCAATTCCCTACAACCCTTACGAGCCAAAACCCTATGAACGCTGGACATTAAAAGGAATGTTGGACATTAAAA
>WFQV01000212.1 GCA_015486905.1 Melioribacteraceae bacterium
ACTTTAACGCCCGCCTTTTGAACTTCCTCAAGCGCATGCTTTGTCGCTTTCTTCCACAATACTTTCTCGTATTCGTAAGATTCAAACGCCGCATCCTGCAACCATTTCTTTTCCTGTTTCGTTAAGCTGTTCCAAACTACGGTACTTATTAACAGAACATCCGGCACGGCTGTGTGTTCATCCAGCGAATAATATTTACACACTTCGTAATGGTGAGAAAGGTAAAAGCTCGGCGGATTGTTTTCCGCGCCATCAACAACGCCTTGTTGCAGTGCAGTGTAAAGCTCGCCCCAAGAAATTGGAGTTGCCGAACCTCCCAGCATATTAACCATCTTAACCATTGTTGCACTTTCCATGGTACGTATCTTCAACCCTTTCAAATCCGCCGGAGTTCTAATCGGTTTGTTCTTAGTGTAAAAACTTCTGCTTCCGGCATCGTAATAGCACAGCCCCCGCAATCTGTACGGCACTGTGCTTTTAAGCAAGTCCTTGCCTATCTTTCCTTCCAAAACCTTAAACCTTTGTTCGTCACTTTTAAACAAATAAGGAACACTGAAAACCTTAAATTCCGGGGCAAAGCCTTCCAACACTCCCGAGGAAACTTTAGTCATAGCAAGGCTACCGAATTGAAGAAGTTCGAGGCACTGCCTTTCAGTTCCCAACTGCTGACTGGGATAGACCGTAATTATTATTTTACCGTGAGACTCCTCTTTAACTCTTTTAGCAAAATACAGCATTGCTTTATGGACCGGATGAGAAGGGTCCAAACTGTGCCCTATGCGTAAGTATTTAACGCCCGTCATTTTACCGCAAGAAGTAAACAAAATTAAAAAAAAGACCAACCCTATTACAGTGTATTTCTTCATCCGAGCCGTCCCTTAAAATTATTATTTTTTCGGTAAACATAATAAGCGTAAATTGTCAAAAGAATTGTGAGTGCCGCTTGAAACAGTAGCGGTGTTGCAATCAACAAAGTGTTGAACAGCCCGGCGGAAATAAGTAAAAACTTAAGAGCGTAATAAACCATTTTAGCAAAAAGGATACTCAAAAACACAGCCACAAAACCATTTAATTTTTTCTCAACCGCCAAATCGAATAATAACACATTAACAAAAAGCTCTGCGCTTATTAAAAGCATCTTAATGAAAACCGGGTGCCCGGCTACAAGAAAAGAAAACATTGGAAGCGTCAAAGCCAAAATGTAAGCGTTCCATTTTCGTGAATGCAACAACGCTAGAATTACGATTATCCTCATCGGCTCCAAATAATAAAGGGGGAAAGCAAACAAATGGGAAAGCGTCGGGACCAAATAAACCGTTAAAAGCCCAACGAGGTAAAAAATTGCTTCCCCTTTTCTCGTCTTTATTGTGAGAGAATCGGAATACATTTGTTCTCCTTTTAATTTTTGTTTGGAAGGTTAACCCAATCCGTGTGGAAAAATTCCCCGCGGGGTTTATCAGTCCTTTCGTATGTGTGTGCACCGAAATAATCTCTTTGAGCCTGGAGTAAATTTGCCGGCAATCGTTCGCTTCTATAGCCATCGTAATAATTTAACGCTGCCGACATAGCCGGCGTCCAAATGCCGTTCAGTGCTGCCGTTGCAACAACTTTGCGCCAGGAACTTTGTGCCTTTTCAATTTTTTCCTTAAAAAACGAATCCAAAAGCAAATTGCTCAGATTAGGATTACTGTCAAACGCTTCCTTAATCTTACTTAAAAATTTTGACCTAATTATACATCCTCCGCGCCAAACCAAAGCAATGCCGCCGTAATTCAAATTCCAGCCGTATTCCTTTGCCGCCTCTCTCATTAAGAGAAATCCTTGGGAATAAGAAATTATCTTCGAGGCGTAAAGAGCCTCTTTGATATCTTCAACAAATTCTTTCTTATCACCTTTAAAATTCGGTGCGGGACCTTTTAAAATTTTCGATGCGTTAACTCTTTCTTCTTTCATTGCAGAAAGAGTCCTGGCATAAACGGCTTCGGTAATAAGCGTGAGCGGGATTCCCATTTCGAGTGACGTGATTGCAGTCCATTTCCCCGTACCTTTCTGCCCGGCAGTATCAAGAATTTTTTCAACGAGTGGAGTGCCGTCATCGTCCTTTACAGCCAGAATGTTGCCCGTTATTTCAATTAAATAACTGTCGAGCTCACCCCTATTCCATTCGGTAAAAATATCGTGCATTTCATCATCGCTCAGTCCGAGCAAATTTTTCATAATAAAATATGCCTCGGTAATGAGTTGCATATCTCCGTATTCGATTCCGTTGTGAACCATTTTAACAAAATGCCCCGCACCGTTTTCACCGATGTAATCACAGCAAGGAGTACCGTCTTCAACCTTTGCGGCTATCGCTTGCAAAATAGGTTTGACTTTTTCCCAAGCCTCGTAAGAGCCACCCGGCATAAGGGAAGGGCCTTTTAAAGCTCCTTCTTCACCTCCGGAAACACCGGTGCCGAGCAGAAAAATTCCTCTTGCTTCCAAATCTTTGCTGCGGCGAATCGTATCATGAAAATTCGAATTACCGCCATCAATAATAATATCGCCTTTTTCCAAGAGTGGAGCGAGAGAATCGATTACATTATCAACGGGCTTGCCTGCATTAACCATCATTATTATTTTTCGCGGTTTTTCGAGCGATGCAACCAGCTCTTCAAGTGTGCCGGCAGCGGAAATATTTTTACTCCGTGCTTTACTATTTAAATAATTATTTACTTTCTCTCTATCCAAATCATAAACTTCAACGGAATAACCTTTGCTCTCGATATTAAGGGCTAAATTCTGCCCCATTACACCAACACCGATCAAACCAATACTCTTCATTTTTTCGCCTCTCAAAATATTATTTTAATAAATCTGATAATTATTGACACTATTTAAATTGTAAAATTTATTTACTTTCAGAATCGGGGAAATCCCCATTCATATTATTTTCAATCAAGCCGAGTATTTACAATATTATTGTAAATAGAGCCGAACGTGTAACTAATACCGAAATTAAACGAGAAGCTGTACTGAGTCATCAGTTCGCTCCTTTTTAATAATACTTCCTCCAAGTCAAGCTCCCTTGCGGGCAAATATAGCTGGTCGTGAATCTTAGAATAATCGCCTCCCAAATTCACAGCGAAACCCTCAAAAATATTCACGAACAAATCCATTGACAGTTCAAATTTGTTTTTGGAAAAATCCTTCATATAGTTCGAGTATTCGGCGGAAACTTCAACATTTCCCCATGGCTGTTTAAACAGGGAATTGATTTCAACTCTTTGACTTGCTAATGTTTCTTTTGTTTTGTCATAAATAGTTTTCTCAAAGTAGTTATTGTGCAAGTAATTCAACGAATAGCTAAGTCTTATTTCCCTAAAAGCGTATTCATCGTACGGGAAAATATTAAACTCAACAGCCGGCCCTATTTTAAAACTGCTCTTGATGTTTTTATACGTGGAAGAATAAGACTTTGCATAAACCCCCCAGGACCAATGGTTGTTTATCGATTTTGCAATCTGTGCCGATAAAATCCACTTTTTGAAAAAAGAGAAATCGGTGGTATCCAAATATTTGTAACTCTCCTCTTCATAACTAATATTAGCGCCGAATCTCAATTTCCATTCTTCGGTAATCCTGTCAGCGTCAAATTCACTCCTAACCGCATACGATTTTCTAAGAGCTTCGCCTCTTAAATTACCTTGTAATCTTTCCCTGAAAACCCAATAATTCCACTCATCTTTAATCT
>WFQV01000213.1 GCA_015486905.1 Melioribacteraceae bacterium
CTTGTGCTATTTCGCAAGATGTGCCTGATTACATGTACTACACTTCCAAGGGGGATTTTGAAAAAGCCTACGCTGTTATTACAAAAGCAAACCCGCTTCCCAACATAACCGGCATGGTTTGCGACCACCTCTGCCAATCCAAATGCACTCGAATAAATTACGACAACCCCTTACTGATTAGAGAGATTAAAAGATTTATTTCGGAAAAAGAATCGGATAAGTTTGAATTAAAACCGAAACCTCCGCTTAAAATTAAATGTGCAATTATCGGTGCAGGGCCCGCAGGGCTTTCAGCCTCTTATTTCCTCGCCCTTGAAGGAGTGCAAGTCAAAGTTTACGAAGCCTCCTCGAAAGCCGGAGGAATGACAGCAAACGCTATTCCAATTTACAGAATTGACGACAAACTAATTGAACAAGACGTAAGAAACATTAAAAATTTAGGGGTTGAGTTTTTCTTCGATTACAAAGTCACAAAAGAAAAGTTCTTGCAAATTAAAGAAGAAAGTGATTTTGTGTTTATTGCCGCCGGGGCGCCAAAGGGGAAAAAATTAAACATTGAGGGCGAAGATTTACCCGGGATATTTAATCAGATAGACTTTCTAAAAAAATCTCGAGACGGTAAAGCAGAATTTAATTGGAAAAATGTTGCAATAATCGGCGGCGGACTTTCGGCGGTGGACGCTGCACGCACCGCAAAGAGAATCGTAGGGAATGAAGGAAACGTAACCGTTGTTTACCGCCGTACAAAAAACGAAATGCCCTGCGGGTGGGAAGAAATCGAAGAGATGGAAGAGGAAGGTATTGAAATCATTGAGCTTGCGGCACCTTTGAAAATTCAAAGAGCAGAAGGTAAATTGATTCTTACTTGCGGTAGAATGAAATTAGGAGAGAAAGATTCAAGCGGTCGTCCGCGCCCGGAACTTCAGCCGAATTCGGAATTCGACCTTACTTTCGATGTAATTATTTCTTCCATCGGGCAGGATTTCTCGCTTGAGTTTTTACCCGAGGGAAAATTAGAAATTCGCAATGAGCAAAACGAAACTCAATTCCCAAATGTCTTTGCCGGCGGAGATGTCCTGCGCGGCGCGGATTCATTAATCAATGCAATTGCAGACGGCAAAAAAACCGCAGAAGAAATTTTGCGTAGAATCGAAAAGAAATTAAACACCTCCTTAATACAGCAAGAACAAAAATTAACGGAATTGGAATTCCAGAAAAAACTTGCTGAGAGAAAATTCGGTAAACCCGTTCCCACTTTACAAGAGGGAATACGCTTATCCTTCGAACCGGTACACCCCTTGCTTACCAAAGAGGAAGCAATGGAGGAAGCTTCACGATGTCTCTACTGCAACGACGTCTGCAACATCTGCGTAACAGTTTGCCCCAATCTTGCAAACTATCCGTTTGAGACGGAGCTCTTTGAAACAAGCTACCCTGTGGTTAACGTAATTGACGAAAAGATGCAAATTGTGGAATACGAAACTTTTAAAATTGAACAGAAACATCAAATAATAAACATCGGCGATTTTTGTAACGAGTGCGGGAACTGTGCAACGTTTTGCCCCACAAGCGGCGCACCTTACAAAACAAAACCTAAATTCTTTTTGACCAAAGAATCTTTTGACAAAGAAGAAATCGGATATTATTTGGAGGCTGATATTATTAAGTTCAAAGAGGGAGGTAATGTGAAAACCCTAAAAATAAAGGACGAAGTGCTTGCCTATTCTGAAGAAAAACTGGAGGCTGAATTTGACGCCAAATCTTTTGCTATTAAAAGTTTAAAATTTAAAGACCCCCCCGCAAACAAAAAAATTAACTTCAAAAAAGCTGCGGAGATGTTCTTCCTCTACAAATATTTACATGAAACACCACTGTTTAAGTGAGCAGATAAACCGAACGGAGAACAGCACTCGTATTAGGGATTTTTTCGGAAAGCAGAGATAATTCAAAGGCTCTCGATGTGAAGTGAGCTCGCCACACATTACGTGTCACTCGTTACTAAGCGATTTGTCATTTGCCCCGCCTTCGGCGGGACGTCATTCATTGTGGTAGAAAAGTTTAGACTGTAAAAGTTGTTTTCTGAAAGCCGGTAACTTATAACTTGCGACTCGTTAATTAAGACTTACTACTCGTCAATCGTAGTTAGATTGTTCTTTGTTTAGAAGTTTAGTTCGCCTTCGGCGGTTTAGAAGTTTAAAGGTTCAATGGGACAAAGGGATGAGTGGATGATTGGATGGGTGGATATCAGATAACAGCAAATTTTTACTTTTTAATTTTGACTTTCTAATTTTTAATTGTCCAATCAGCGAAAATCATAATCTATCATGAAAATCAGCGTCCTATCAATCGTCAGCCGCCAGACGCAAGACGTAAGAAGTTAGAAGTCATTCGAGTATTCATCAATCGTATTTCATTCGTTCTTAGTGCTTAGTTCTTTGTTCTTGGTTGAATAAAATTCGTGCATTCGCGGCTTTTTCGGAGGCTGGTAACTTACGACTCGTTACTTAAGACTTTGCAATCCGTGTCCCATTGTTTAATCCGTAAAAATCATATAAATCTGTGTGTTATTAAATAAATTTTAGTAAACCGACGTGCTAATTAAAAAACACTCATCTGAATATTATAGGTAAATTAAGTAAATTAATATCAATTATAATAACAAAATCTTAGCACGGCAAAGCCGGCAACCAATTTCCCAATTTTAATTATTACAAAAGTTTAAAATATTTTGACAAAAAAACGAAGATTTGATTGAGGATACTATTCAGCCCTTTTGAAGATGTTCATTTTTCAAACCTATTTATCCTTTCCCTCCTTCCATGCATGGATGGTTGGATGATTGGATGGTTGGATATTGAGCCGTCATTGCGATTCTACATTATAC
>WFQV01000214.1 GCA_015486905.1 Melioribacteraceae bacterium
AAATAGACGCACAACACAAGGAATTCTTGGAAATACTGAATAAACTTTACTCTTTGAGAAACTCCGAGAATACTGAGGCACAAAAAGAGACGATGCTTAAATTGGAAAAACATTTGAAAGAACATTTCAAAACGGAATTGGACTTAATGATTGAATACAAAGACCCCGGCTACTTCTCACACAAACTTGAACATGAAAGAATGGAAAACAAAGTTAGGCAGCAAGTTAAAAGTTTTTTAAAAAAACCGGGGGAAATTGATTCCGAATTTTTAGAGGATTTGAAAAGATGGTTTTTTAATCATTTGGATTTTAACGATAAGAAATTGGCAAAACATATTCTTTCCACAAGGATGTAGAACATGATTCAACAAGAGGGACTTATTAACACCCCCAAATTGCTTCCTTGAATGTTGAAGGGTTCAGAGTTGCATAGGTACAAAGGTTCAAAGGCACAAAAAAGAGAACAGATTATAGATTACAGCGAACAGAAAATTTTGTCTTGTCCTGAAATAGGTTGACAAAAACAAGATTTAATTAGTATTACCGAAGAATTTTAACATCTTTAAAAATGAGTTTTACTAATTTACAACTTAAAAATTGGGGGACGAATTTATTAGATTTCCTTTTTCCGCGTGTTTGCGTTCACTGCGGCGCCGGTTTAACCGAAGACGAAAAATTCCTTTGTGCCGGCTGTGCTTCAAAATTATCCGGAACAGACGAACAAATTTTACACTTTGAATTCGAGAAAAAATTTTCTTCTGACGGCTTTATTTCCGACTTTTACGCTCCTCTCTTTTTTATTAAGGACACACCTATTCAATCCCTCATTCACGAATTAAAATACAAGAACAAATTCGGCGTTGGAAAATTTTTAGGAGAATTGATTGTACGCTTCGGCAAGGAAAAACTGCAAAGCTGGCCTGCTGATTTCATCGTTCCTATTCCCTTGCACAACGTTAAAAAAGCAATGCGTGGTTATAATCAAAGTTACTATCTGGCAAAAGGTGTCGCAGAAAATTCAAATCTGCAATTAAAGCGGTTACTAAAGCGTAAAAAATTCACTACTTCACAAACCACACTGACAAAAGTAGAAAGGAAACACAACGTTTACGGCGCTTTTACCATTAAACGTTTCATAGAATTCGAGGGTAAGAAAATAATCCTAATTGATGACGTAATAACCACCGGCAGTACAATTGCCGAAGCGGCAAGAATGTTGAAAGAAAACGGCGCTGCAGAAATTTACGCATTATCTGCATGCCTGGCACAGTGAAAAAAAGTTTAAACTTTTAGTTTACATCTTTTCCGGTGCGTTCACTCCTAACAAACCCAATCCTGTTTTAATAGCATACTTGGTAGCTACAGCCAAAGCCATCCGAGCTTCGGCAAGTTCTTTCGGCGAACCTATTATCCGGCAATCGGTGTAAAATTTGTGAAACGCTGCTGCGAGTCCTTCCAAATAAACCGCAACTTTGTGCGGTTCGAAGTTTAACGCTGCATTAAAAATTTCATCCTTAAACTGCCACAATTTTTTCAATAAATTTTGTTCCGCCTCTGTCTCTAGAAGACCAATATTCTCGGTACTCTCCTCAATCCCCTCGCCTTGAACCATGCGTAAAATAGAGCTTATCCGTGCATGGGCATATTGCAAATAGAAAACGGGGTTCTCCTCCGATTGTTTCTTTGCCAACTCAATGTCGAAATTCAAATGGCTTGTCATGCTTCGCATAATAAAGAAATAACGTACAACATCAGCGCCTACTTCGTCGATTAAATAATCCAGCGTAATGTAATTTGCTTTCCGCGTTGACATTTTCACAACTTCCTTACCCTGCACAATCGTAACGAATTGGTGAATCAAGACCTTTACTTTGGAGATGTCGTTACCCAATGCTTTTACCGCCGCAAGCACATCGGGGTAAGTTGCCGCATGGTCGGAGCCGAAGAGGTCAACTATTAAATCGTACCCGCGTTCAAATTTTGTAATGTGGTAAGCAATATCCGGCAGGCGATAAGTGGGCTCCGCGGTGGATTTAACAATCACTTTGTCCGCTTCGTTGCCCAGTTCCGTAAGTTTAAGCCAGAGTGCGTCATCTTTTTCGTAAGTTAAATTTTTCTTTCGGAATTCTTCAACAATTGCGTCAATTTTGCCCGACTCATAAAGCGAATGCTCATTAAAAAAATTATCGAACTTAATCCCAATGCGGGAAAGAGTTTTCTTAATATCTTCAAATATTTTATCTTCGGCAATCTGTTTGAAAATTCCTTCCGCCGGTTCGTCTTTTAATTTATCACCATACTTCTCAACTATTTTCTTTGCAAAGTCGGAAATGTAACCGCCTTGGTAATATTCTTCGGGGAAGTCAATTTCTTCGCCCAACTCTTGCAGGTAACGAACCCTCAATGAATCTCCCAAAACGCGCATTTGTCTGCCGGCGTTGTTAAAATAATATTCGCGCGTAACGTCGTAGCCAATCCATTCGAGCAAGCGTGCAACGGTATCGCCGATCACAGCATTCCGCCCATGTCCCACGGTTAAAGGTCCCGTAGGATTTGCAGAGACAAATTCCACTATTGCCTTTTTGCCTTTGAATGCATTACTCCTTCCGAAAAATTCTTTCTCCGCCAATATTTTCGGTACAATGCCGGCAATGTAGGAAGGTGAAAAGAAAAAATTAATAAAGCCGGGTCCGGCTATTTCGGTTTTTTTAATTATCGATTTATCCGAAGGAAGATTGTCGATTATTTCTTGAGCTATTTCCCTCGGATTTCTTTTTAACTTTTTACTCAGCATTAATGCGGCGTTAGTGGAAAAATCACCAAATCCCTTTTGCTGTGGAACAGAAAATTGTAAATTTATTTCATTCAAATACTCTAACTTTTCAGCGGCATTATTAAAAATATTTTCCAAATAATCTTTCACATTCTTCTCCGGTTAATTCTCATTCTTACTTTCCGTTTCATCTTTAATTTCAAACGCAGGAGCGTCACCCCAAAGTTTTTCAAGGTTGTAATATTCCCTTACCTCCGTTTTAAAGATATGAACTACCACATCGAAATAATCAAGTAGGACCCAGTTAAGGGCAATCTCCCCTTCTCTGTTATAACATTTGATTCCACGCTTGCTTAATATTTTGTCAATCTCATCTGCTATTGCACGTACTTGCACATCGGAATCGGCCGAGCAAATAACAAAATAATCCGCTATGCTTGTTAATTTTTTCAGCTCCAAAATTTTTACGTTGTAACCTTTTTTGGAAAGAATAATTTGTCCTATTTCCTTAGCAAAATTTAGTGTTTCCATTTAACCTCATTTGATCGGTTTTAATTTAAAATAATCACGTCCGATAATCACCGAAACGTCGAGCAAAAGATTTTTGTCTATTTGCTGCAAAACGTTCTTCCTTTTCACACCAAGTATTTCGGCAATTTTTTTTGCATTTGCAATATTCCCGCTGCGGTCTATTACTATTGTTTCGGGCACATCAAAAGAATTAAAATCGCCCATATTCACAACGTCCACTTTGTTATTCCGCAAGTAATCCGTAAAGCGTTCGGCCAGCCCGGCAATGCCACAACCATTCAAAACTTCAGCTTGGATAATATCAGCGGGGACTTCTTTTTGAGTCTCTACCGGTAATACTTGAGGCTTCGAGTTAAACTTTAGAAAAAGAGAATAACCCATATAAATTACTAAAATCACCAGCACAAAAATCAACGCATCCAAGAAAAGATTGCCGAAAGA
Organism: Melioribacteraceae bacterium; assembly: GCA_015486905.1. GTDB lineage: Bacteria > Bacteroidota > Ignavibacteria > Ignavibacteriales > Melioribacteraceae > WFQV01. The sequence goes on from WFQV01000214.1 coordinate 3,746, forward strand.
AGAAATTTCCTTAGTTGAATTGTTTTTTGCCTTTTTACTTTGTGCCAAAATAAATTACCGAGATAATTGAGAGAATACTCTAAATATTTTTTTAGGAATTTTCAAATCCGCTAAAAAAATAACCGGACGAATCCGGTAATGAAAATTACAAAATTTTAAAAACTATTTTTTGGGCGAATTAAAGTCTTCGTTAAAATCACCGAAGAAAGGATTGTAATACCCACCGTAAAATCCGGGGCTTACGTAACGAGTCGGATCATTACTAAACTGAATTGAGATGAATGTTTTGTCCGTCGGTCTGTAATTCAACTGTGCCCTTCGTATGTAAATTCCGTTCAGGTTCTTTGAAAATCTCGAACTGAAACTTGAATAAGGGGAATTTACAATGCTCGTTTGTAGAATGAAGTTCAACTTATTATTAAACTTGTAAGAAAGTGTGTTCGTAAAAACTCCAAGCGCCAATCCTTGTCCACCGAAAGACGAATATGACATACTAAATGAATTGTTCATCTGCAAATTTTTCATATTTAAGAATCCGAGCAAAAAGCTCGAATTGTAATTTGTAACCATTTTGCTTCTTAAATCGGGGAGTTCGTTACTTTCACCCTTGAACTGTGCAAACATTACACCGCTTGTTAAAAATAAAGCAAGAATAATTATCTTTTTCATTTGTGCACCTAAAATTTTCTAACCTTTAACAATCCGTAATTAAATATGTTTCTTTGAGCGTTGAATTCAATTTTATTTAAACTTAACTTTCTATTTCAGTAACTTTGCAATTCAAATAAATAAAATTACTAAAAAAGGAGCTAAAATTGAAAATAGCAGTGGCGGTAAATGGGAAGGGAAAAATCTTCGGAGGACATTTCGGTTCCGCACCAAAGTATTTGATTTTTAACAACTCCGGGAAATTCTTAAACGAGATTGAAAATTCTCACGACCCGAAGAAAACGAAAGTCCACCACGATAATCCGAAATTAATTAAAGAACTTCTCAACGACATAAGCGTCTTTATTGGAAAACATTTTGGAGAAAAGAGCAAAGAAAAATTGATTAACAAATTAAGAATAACTCCTTTTGACACAAAGTTTACCGAACCGGAAAAAGCAATTGAAGAATATTTAAACGGCAATGGATAGAACGGTCAGAAATAATTTTTATTCTTTCCTTTGGCACGCCAGTTGGCTTGCTTTGGCAAAAGCCTTTGCCGAGGTAAACACCATAATGCCAGCTCTCATTTTGAATTTGGGTGGTACGGATTTGCAAGTAGGCATTTTAACTTCCATTATGGTTGGAATACCTTTAATTTCACAAGTACTTTTTGCCGGTTACATGAATTCCAAACCCCACAAAAAACATTATTTGCTAATTGGTATTTACCTTAGAGTGATGTCCTTAACCGGAATGGCATTGACGGTTTATTTCATTACAAACATCAATAATTCTTTTGTTATTATTTTAATTTTCTTCTGGATAACGATCTTTGCCGTAAGCGCGGCATTTGCAGGAATTCCTTACACAGACATTTTGGGAAAAAGCATCGAAGGGAATCTAAGAAAGAAATTTTTCGTCTCTCGCCAATTTTTGAGCAGCACGGGCATTTTTATCTCGGCTTTTCTGGCAAGGCATTTTTTGAAGGAATTTAATTATCCGAAAAATTATTTTCTAATGTTCATGACGGCAAGTCTCTTTTTATTTATTGCATCGCTGGGATTTTTAAAAATCAAAGAACGAGCCACCAAAATTTCCGACAACGTTGAGTCCTTCTTTTCTCTCTTAAAAAAAGTGCCTTCGTTTTTAGTAAAAGATAATAATTTACGAAATCTAAGCATAGTCTCCAATCTTATCAGTTTTAGTATGCTAATAGTGCCATTTTTTATTGTAATGATTAAAAACCGTTACGGCATCGACAAAAGCGTTGTGGGGGGATTGCTCCTTTCACAAATAATCGGAATGATTTTGTCAAATTACCTCTGGGCAAAGATTGTAAAAAGATTTGAATTCAAAGGTGTTTTTAAATCGGTGATTGTTATTTACTCAATCACTAATATCTTTGTTTTATTTTCACTTCACTATTTGCCTCTCGAGGTATTTTACTTAATCTTTTTCATTAATGGCGTTGCAATGAGCGGCTACAGAATTGCCAACGGCGGACTGCTCTTAGAAATAACCAACGAAGCTAACCGTGCACTCTACTCCGGAATTTACGGTACTGCCAATATTTCAATTTCGATTTTGCCTTTAATATACGGATTAATAATAAATTTATTAGGTTTGGATTTAATTTTAATTTTAGTTTCCGTCTTTACGGTAGCGGCTTATTATTTTGTAAATAACTTGGAACTAAGTAAACAGGAGTAATAAAATGGCTTCATTAGAAAGACATACAATGGGTTCGGGCGGTTATTGTTATTGCCCCAAATGCGGTTACAGAACTCCACACCGGCGCGGTGTGCCCTGCCAGGAAGAAAGATGCCCCGAATGCGGTGCAAAGTTAATTAGGGAAGGTTCTTATCACGACGATTTAATTCAAAAGAAAAGAAATAAGAAGTAAATTTTTTTGTACCCCGGAGAGGATTCGAACCTCCGACCCGCAGTTTAGGAAACTGCTGCTCTATCCTGCTGAGCTACCGGGGCTTGTTGTTTTTTCTCTCAAAAACGCTTTGCAAAAATATTATTTCCTTTTTAGAATTCAAAGGCAACCATTTTAAACAACATGCACTTTTCAAAACAGTTCAACACTAAACGCAAGTTAATTACCCCCGCTTTTAATATATTTGAAAGATTTATTTTAATTTCTTAGAGACAATCATTTAATGATTAAAAATATAATTTACAT
>WFQV01000215.1 GCA_015486905.1 Melioribacteraceae bacterium
GGAGGGGGAAAATTGTGAAACGTTTATTCTTTTTCCTTTTGTCTTTTCTCTTCTCACCGTTTGCTGAAGCAAACGGCAATTCGACTGAATTCAACGTCAATGTTAATCAACCCAACATTCCCTTCACCATTTACAATTCACCATTTAACTTTTCACGACGAACCCCGCATAATTCTGAGGAAGTAATTTGCCGGTTCAGTAAGCTAAGGCTGATTATTTGAGAGATAGTTTCCCCCTGAATTTGCGCAGATTGCAAGCAATCTACGCTACAAAAATGCAGCCTGTCGCCACGTAGCCCCCGCAAATGCGGAACAGCGATGACGAAGTCGGACCTGTCGCGACGTAGTCAAGCGAAGCGCAGACGAAGGCGGGCGTCTCGCGTTTAACCATTTCTCATCTCTGGTTTCTTCTTTCTAATTATTTCATTTTTTTGCCACCGATTTTAAACCTGTACCATTATTTTTTCCTTGCTTCTTTGTCTTTTAAAACTTAAATTTGCTTTAGTTTTAGCAATAAATTAGGAGGGGGAAAATTGTGAAACGTTTATTCTTTTTCCTTTTGTCTTTTCTCTTTCTTTTGTCATTACTGACCGTCAATGCGCAAACGGCATTTTCGGTTCAAGACTATCAGAATTTCTTGAACACACACTCAAATATGAAAACCGAAGATTTAACGAATCTTCATGCGGCGGGGTATTTCAAAAACAAAATTTGCTTCCCGATCAATGTAAAATATTTGGATTCCGTTTCAATCAAGTACGGATTAACGGATTACGAGCAATCGCTTTTGAGGGAGCACGGTTTTGTAGTAACGGAAAGATTGAGCCAACCTTCTTTCTTTGCTTCTTTTGTGGATGTCTTTCACAAGGACTTGCCCGTTTTCATTACTACGGATGCAATTCTTCACGCTCTCCATGCATCTTACGATAACATACTTAAGAAAGTTGAAATTTGTTCACTGATTCCGAGATTGAAAAAACTTCTTTACAAATTAAAAAACAACGAGGGAAATTTACGTACTAAATACGGTAGCGACTCTTTGATGCTTGTTTCATTAAAGGACGTGGACCTCTACATATCCGTAGCTTTGAAATTGTTGGGCGAAGATGTCTCTCCTTATTATCAAGAGAATCAGAAAATGTTTGCAGACATTATTTCTTACGTTGCAAATGAAAAAGTAGTAAATCTTAAACTGTTTTCGGAAAATTCCAGGAAGATTGATTTTAGTCAATTTAAAGTACGCGGGCATTACGACGATGAAATTTTTCCGATTTTGAAGAACTATTTTCAATCAATGATTTGGTTGGGAAGAATTGAATTTTATTTAATTGCCCCAAAAGGCACGAAAGGGGAAACCACATTTACGGATGTACAAAGGCAAATCATTGATTCCTATTTGTTGGAAGAGCTTTTTGAAGATGAAAGTGCTCAACAGATTTACGAGCAAATTGAAAAAACAATAAGAGCTTTCGTAGGCGACCAAGATAACGTAACGGTTGACAACTTAAAGGAGATGAGAGATTCACTCGGAATAACGGATGCATTTTATTTTACCGATTCGATGAACGTTGTGAAGTTCAAAAGTAATCTTGCGACTCAACCTTTTGCCAAGCAGAAGATTTTATCACATATCCTAATGAAAAATCCTTTTTCCCCGGACACAATCGAACCTGCCTCGGCTTTCCTGACGTTCGGTCAAAGATTTGTAATCGATTCTTACATTACGGGGAATGTTGTTTTTGATAAAATTAAATATTTGGGTTCAACTATTTTCAGAGCTTTACCCAGCACGTTAGATATTTTATTTTCTTTGGGGAACAATGCTTCGGCACAATTGCTAAAAGATGAACTTGAACGTTACCATTACGCTTCGAATCTCGCTGCACTTAGGTATCTCGTGGATTCCTACGACACGGATTTTTGGAAGCATTCCATCTACAATTCCTGGCTTAATTCGATAAGAATGCTAAATCCTTTGAGCAACAGGGAAAATTTACCTGCATTTATGCAAACTGCAGCGTGGAATCAAGAAAAGATTAATACCCAGCTTGCTTCGTGGGCGGAGCTTAGGCACGATAATTTGCTTTACGCAAAACAATCTTACACGGGCGGAGTTATTTGTTCCTTCCCTTATGGCTATGTTGAACCGATACCTGAATTTTACCAATCCGTGTCGGAATTGGGAAACCTTGCTAACGAACGGTTGTCGGAAATCGGTTTGCAAGATTTGGGGATTGAAAGCATCTTGGATTATTTTTCAAATCTCTCAAACATTGCAAATAAATTAAAAACAATTGCGGAGAAAGAATTAAACGGTACGGCATTCAGCCAAGATGAGATTGATTTTTTAGAATCCGTAATCACTAAGAATAATAGTGGAATGTGCGGAGCGCCTCAATTTGACGGTTGGTACACTTCTCTTTATTACAATTACGCTATGAACGAAGAAACTTTTTTCAATAAGAATTACGTAGTTGCTGATTACCACACTGCTCCAACGGATGCAATGGGCGCAATGATCGGGTGGGTCGCTCACGCCGGTACGGGTCCGGTAAATCTTGCAATAGTAGTCGGAAAGTTGCCTTCGGGTGAGAATGTTGCTTTCGCCGGTCCGGTAATGAGTTATTACGAATACACAACAACGAACTTCCTTAGAATTAACGATGCCGAGTGGGATTCTCTTTACATTGCAAAATCAACCCGACCGGATTGGGTTAATATTTACCTGGCAGACAAGAAGGGTAACTCTCGCGGCGGTGGAAGATCCTTGCTTACGAAAGTTGAAAACACGAAGAAGAAATTTCAGCCTGTTGATTACATAGTCGCCGAGAATTACCCGAATCCTTTCGGTTGCGCTTCGGCTTCGGGAAAATCTTACACCACAATTGTTTTCAACGTGCCGGTTATATTCAGCGGGAGAAATTTCTCCGTTAAGGTTTACGATATTACGGGGCGGGAAGTTTCGGAGTTGCTCAATCGAAATTTGACTACGGGTAATTATCTTGTTCGCTGGTACGGAAAAAATTCCAAAGGAATGAATGTAGCCTCGGGCGTTTACATTTACAGAATCTCCATTGGAAGTTACGCCGTTGAAGGGAAAATGAATTTAATTAAGTAAAACAGAGTTGTCTTTTTTGATTTTGTAGCTTTGATTGTGTGAAGATAAACTGCCGTCTATTTATAGTAACTTGCACATTTTAAATTATCCTAAAGATTTAAAAAATTGGTAAAATGACAATTAGATATTTATTGCCAACATTTAGCAATCGATTTACAAATTCAAGCATTAAGAGAACATATCACGGCAAGCCGCAATTATGAATGATGAACCTGCCTGCCGCCTGCCTGCCGGCAGGCAGGGTAGGCAAGTTTTGAATTATGAATTAAAAACTTTACAGCAAAAATATTTTGACAAAAAAACGAAGATTTGATTGAGGATATTATATATAATCGTCCAAAATTCTATTCAATTAAAAACTACGAACCAAAAACAATGAATGACAAATGACGATTTACGTACCAAATACGTCTGAATATTTCTCTTCAACAATAAATGATGCGGAAGGTAAATATACAATTGATGGTGACTATTCAAGGTGTCGTGTCTTCTGTTTTTTTCTCTTTCTCTCTTTGAATTTTTGAACCTCTAAACTCCCAAACCATTCATTCAATATCAAGCAACTCCCCGCCTTCTTATTGCCGACAGGGAAGGCAGACATATTCAAAATTAAAAATTACAATTTATCGATAAATAAATGTTTGAGTTTAATATATTTGAAATTATCTTTTATAATAAATGTTAATATTTTCTAACTATTTTAATAATTTGTATATCTAAAATTAAAATGGACGATTATAATAAAAGTTTGGAGACACTGTATGCGGAGAATAAAAATAAGAACAAATTAATTCCGATATTAATTATTGTCGCCATTATTATTTCATTTGCCTTTTATTTTTTCCCATTCCAAAACCTAAGAGAAAAAACGTCAAAAGTAAAAAAAGTCTATTTTGCGGAAAATATTACAAAAGCACATTTGGAAATCATTAAACGATTTAACGAAAGACATAAAGGGAAAATTAAGGTTGTCCCGGTAAATTTTAATTATGAGGTTTTTAACACGAATAAGAGGAAAGAATTAATAGCAAGAGCTATGCGGAGTCACAGCAGCCGAATAGATTTATTTTCCGTTGATCAAATATGGATACCGAGATTTGCAAAATGGGCGGAACCATTAACAACATATTTTTCTAAAAATGAGTTAAAAAATATTATTAAACCGGCTTATTCAACTTGTGTTTATAAAAATGTTCTTTACAGCATTCCTTTATTTGTTGACATTGGTGTTACTTTCTATAGAAAAGATATTATAGATAAGTTACACAATGCTGATAAAATTGAAGATTCTTTAAAAAAAGGAATATCGTGGCATGAATTAATATTGTTAAAGAAAAATCATCCCAATATCCGTTATTTATTTCAAGGCAAGGCTTATGAAGGACTAATATGTAATTTTTTAGAACTGATTAATGACAACGGAGCAATACTTGACAGAAAGAATTTTGACCAATTAAATAGTCGTAAAGTTGTAAAGAGACTTAATTTTTTTGTTGACTTAATTTACAAATATCATCTTATCCCACGCGAAGCAATAAATTTTGACGAAGTAACTTCATTTAAGTATGCGCTTGCAAATAACATACCGTTTTTACGAGGATGGCCTACAATGTCTAAATTAGTAAATATTCCTAAAAAAGAAAGGTATAAATTAAATTATATAGACATTGCCGCTCCTCCGCACTTTGGAGGATACAAATCGACTTCCACTCTCGGAGGATGGAATTTAATGGTATCCCGATACTCTAAGGTAAAAAAAGAAGCAGTTGCTTTCATTAAATTTACTATGTCACCCGAAGCACAGGAAATCCTTTATTCTTATGGCGGCTATTTACCGGTTATTAAATCGTTTTATCACGACCCCAAATTATTGAGCAAATATCCCAGACTAATTTATTTTAATAAGTTACTTAAGAGAAGGATACAAAGACCAGCTATGGAAAAATACACAAGAATTTCAGATATTTTAGCTTTTTATTTGAATAAAGCTTTAAAAAAAGAAATCTCGGCCGATTCCGCATTAACGAAAGCCAAAAGAGAAATAATTAATGTTATATATGCAAAAGATGAATATTCAAGAATTAGACCATCAATATTAAACTAAAATGATTTCGTTAAATAAAATAAAATCCTTTCATTTTGAGCTCTTTCATGTAATTATTTTATTGGTGATAGTTATATTATCGCAGGTTATCCTTACTTTTATAAGCGTTAAATCCGTTAAGGATGTTGCAAACAAATCTATGCAACTTTACAGGTGGGATACCGCCGAACGTATTGCTGATTTAACAACAAGCTCAATTGAACTAATTTTACAACCCCATTTTAATATGGCGAAAATTACTCCGGAATTTAGAAAATCAACTATCGAAGCACTCGATTTCACACTTCGTCAAGAGAGTTTACAAAAAAGTGTTGAGGATATTTGTTTCCTTTTTTATTCTGACAATGGGAAAATAATTGATATCGACAAAGGAAGCGATCTATACGATTATCTCATAAACAACAAAATACCTCCCCCTAATAATGGAAAGAGAAGAGTTTCGGCAAAAAAATGGTTTATGATAGCAAGCCAAAATCTTTTCAAGAATGAATCCATTTCAACTTTCAAAGAAGGTTCTCATACTTTCCACATATTGGTACCTTTTTCAAAACACGGAGAAGTCTTAGGAGCTCTTTATATGAAGGAATCCCCCGATTTAGACAATATAATTGACGCAGTTTCAAATTCATATAATCTGAGTGGAGCGCTTATCTCGGCGGTCATTCTTCTCAGCCTCTTAGCAATGTTTTCCGTAACATCTTACGTCGTAAAAGATAGAGATATTGCTCAATACAAATTATATAAGCATAAAGAGAAAGAATTGAAACAAATAATTGAGAGGCAAAAAGAATCGTTATTTACCAAAAGAATTTATCATGCCCACCATAAAGCAGAAAAGGTTGTTGGGTTTATTAAAGAAGATCTCAGATTGCTTTCAGAGAATAATCTTAACTTAATTAGGAATCGTTTGGTTAAATATTCTAGCTTTATAGGGCGAGTTATTTATGATATGAAAACCATGACACCGCCTATAAACGTTATTAGAAATGGTGGTTTTCATACAAATATCAATTCAACGATAGAATTTCTTATAAATAATATTTTTAAACGCGTTTTTAAAGAAGGACATCAATACAAATTTAATTTTGAACCTGATGAAAGAATTCCCGTAGTTCATATAAATGAATATGTGGTTTGGCAAATACTGGAGCCGTTAATCCAAAATTGTATTGATCATAATCAACGTAGCAACATAGTTATTACTATAAGGACAAGGCTAAGCATCGAAGAAAACAAGACTTATATTGAGATAATGGATAACGGTAAAGGATTTGAACCGGCTTTTCTAGAAACGAACGAAAAAGGAATTAAAAAAATATTTTTAGAGAATAGTTCAACGAAAGATCAATCCAATAATTCGGGATACGGATGCTATTTGGCTTACGAAAGTTGTAAAATTTGCGGGTGGCAATTAGATGCAGTTAATTTGGACAAAGGAGCAAAAATGATAATTAGCATTTCTCATAATGATGAGGTATAAAAGATATGAAAATTAATGTGCTTATAGTTGAAGATGAAGAATTCGACGTAAGAAGAATTAAAAACACATTACGGCTTTATAATAATATAATTAAGATTTATGACATTGTTTCTACGGGGAATGATGCTTTAGATTGTCTAAAAAACTCTAAATCTTTAATTGATGTGGTCGTTTTGGATTATCAAATTTCCGGCGGTTTATATGGCAAAGAGCTTATTAAAGAAATTAAGCTAATAGATAGCACAATTCAGGTGATTATCATTACCAAAATGACAATTAATCAGACCGACCCGGAATTTGCAAGCCAACTTATTAAAAATGGTGCTTACTGGTTTGGCACAAAAAACCCGACCGATATTGAAGATTATATTTATCAACCTACCGATTTTATACTTGCAATATTGAATGCTTACGAAAAAAGAAATCTTCAGTTAGAAAAACAAAAACTTCAATTTGAACATAAAAAATCACAAGAGATATTGGAAAATAATAATCTCGAAAATCTTATTAAATGGAAAATTATTGGTAATTCAAACGCTGTTGAAAATGTAAAAGTTTTGGTAGAGAAATATGCCCCGGTTAACGCTAGTGTTCTAATCACCGGTGAATCGGGTACGGGGAAGGAACTGGTTGCAAGAAACATTCATTTTAAAAGTCCTAGAAAATTTGAGAAATTCGTTGTAATTAATTGTTCGGCTATTCCTTTTAATCTGTTTGAAAGTGAATTATTCGGATATGAAAAAGGAGCATTTACAGACGCCAAAAGTGGAAAAATAGGATTGTTTGAAAAAGCAAATCACGGCACCCTTTTTTTAGATGAAGTGAGTGAATTGCCATTAAAGGAACAATCGAAATTGTTGAGAGTCCTTGAAACCGGGGAGATTGAAAAAATTGGCAGGAAACACGAGATTATTGTTGATGTGCGTGTTATAGCAGCTACTAACAAGGACTTGAATAAGGAAATAAGCAAAAACAAATTCAGAGAAGATTTATATTACAGATTAAATATCCTGAACATTTCCATACCGCCGTTGCGAGAAAGAAGAAGTGATATAGAAGTATTATCAGATTATTTTCTTAAAAAATATATCAATAAGTTTCAATTGGGCGATATTTCAATTACTCCCGAAGCACAAAAATTATTAGTAAATTATGACTGGCCTGGTAATGTTAGGCAGCTTAAAAATGTTTTACAACGCTCTGTTTTGCTGGCGGATAAATCCATAGATACCGAGACTATTAATATAGGGCTAAGAGGAAATCCCGGAGATAATGATTTTAGGTTAAAATTTATTAATCCTAATAAAATGCTTACGTTAAAGGAAGCGGAATTCAACTTTAGAAAAGAATATACTAAATTTATTCGCAGCAAAACCAAAACCGATGCCGAAGCCTCCAAATTATTGGGAATAGCACCTTCTAATTTTCATAGATTATGTAAAGAGCTCGGATTAAAATGAAATTCTTATCAAAATTGATAAGTCAATTACAAAATTGATAATTTTTTGGAAAAACATTTTATTTAATCAATTGTTAGCCTCTCCTTTTTTCGATAAATCGCAGTTTTTGGAAGAATATTTAGCCGTATAAACCATCTATATCCTGGTATAATTCTTGTATTAATAATTTATATTTATCTTTTCAAAAAACCATTAGGAGGTAATATGTTTTTAAAAAAAGTCAGACTTTCTTTATTCCTTATCATGTCTCTATTCATTTTATCAGCCCAGATGCTCTATGCTCAAGGCACAGTTAAAGGTAAAGTTGTTGATAAAAAGGGGGAGGCATTAATTGGGGTTAATGTTATGTTAATGGGGACATCTCGGGGTGCTGCTACTGATTTGCATGGTAACTATGTAATCAGTAATGTCCCCGAAGGCGATTATATTATTACTGCTTCTTCGTTAGGTTACCATAAAGCTAAGGTAAAGATAAAGGTCTTTTCGGGCAAAACCACAATTCAAAACTTTATCCTAAAAGAAGATATTTTGCAAATGGAGGGAGTTGTAGTTACCGGTACTGCCGGCGGTTCCGGTATAAAGAAAAAAGATGCCAGTTTTGCAATTACCACTATTTCGGCTGCAGGACTCGAACAATTATCGCCACCAAGTACGGCGGCTGCATTAGATTTGGTCCCAGGCGTTTGGTCGGAAAGTTCCGGTGGAGTAGCAGGCGCAAACATTTTTGTAAGAGGTCTGCCTTCTTCAGGTGACGCCCCGTTTGTAACTATGTCTATTAACGGAGCTCCGATTTACGGCACCGAAACTCTTTCATTTTTTGAACAAAGCAGTATTTTCCGTATCGACGAGACAATATCATCAACGGAAGCATTACGCGGCGGTCCTAGCTCGGTATTTTCCAACGGTGAAGCAGGTTTAACTACCAACTTTAACCTGAAAAAGGGAACGGATCAGACGATGGGTAAAGTTAAATTGTCTTATACGGATTACAGTGGAAAAAGATTAGACGCTGTTATGAGTGGTCCTATTTCGGAAAAATTTTATTATATGATAGGTGGTTATACAAGGACATCTCCGGGTATCCGAAATACTGAATTTAATTCGGAAAAGGGAGGACAATTTACAATACAGTTAACTAAAGTTTTTGATAAAGGTATTGTAAACGGATTTGCCAGACTTACCGATGATCACGGTCAATGGATCTTACCAATGGCTTTAGGCACAGGCAATAATCAGGGAACTTTTTCACCGCTTGGAAATGCTACCCGCTTTAGAACTCTGAGAATAGATGCTCAAGGTGATAGTGCACATTTTGATTTTTCTAACGGTCGCGGATGGAAAGGTATTGTAAGTGGATTGAATTTTGATTATAAATTAAGCAATGGCTGGACAGTTCGCGATAATCTATCTTACACTACTGGTGATGCTAACACGTTTGGATTTGTACCTAACGGTAGCCCGATGAAGATTTCGGATTTATTGGCAAAACTTGGAAAAACTTCTATTCAAACAGTAGGCGGTAAAACTCTTACTTCGGGTTATGTCCAATGTTATGGACATTGGGTTGTGTTAAAGCGGATTGCTTCTATTACTAATGATATAAGCTTAACAAAGAATGTTGGGAATCATAAAATTACTATCGGTGCATTTCAATCGTCATGGTCATCAAAAGATTTCTGGACGCTTGGCAACCATATTCTTGTTCACAATGTTGCAAACGGTGATATCATTAAGGGAGTTCCTGCTGATAATGTTGCCGGAACGTGGCAATATGGACTTAATGAAGCAGGTGATTCAAGAATGAATGCTGCTTATGCCGGTGATTCATGGCAGTTAACAAAAAAACTAAGATTGGATCTCGGCGCTCGGTATGATTTCTTCAATCTTAATTTTACATTAGACCATGGTGCATATCCCGACGGGAAAATAGACAAGACAGCTGATCTCGATGGAAATGATTGGGCCGGAACAGGCGCTATTAACTATGAATTTAACAATAATCTCGGTATCTTCGTTCGTGGTTCAAAAGGTTCTTTATTCCCGAACTTTGATCAGGTTAGAGATGGTGATATGTATAATTTAATAAGTGGCGAACAAATTAGAGATGCTAGTGGTAATGTATTAAGTGTAAAGGGGACAGTAAAACCCAATTTATTTAATCAATATGAAATGGGAGTTAAAATCGATAAGGGTCTGTATAGTTTATTTGTTACAGGTTTCTTAAATGCAGTTGAAATTTATGATGGAGATGTAGGAGCTAAAAGAGTTGCCGCACTTTTGAAAACACAAACTTTAGGTGCTGAAATAGATGCAGGGTTGAACATGAATGCATTTAAGGTTAATCTAATTGGGACTTTTCAAAATGGTAAAATAACTGAATCTGCTAAAGCTCCGGAAACAGTAGGAAACAAAATCTGGCGTCAGCCAAGCCTGCAGTTTCGTCTTGCACCAAGTTATTATTTCGGATTAACTAAAAATGTTAGTGCCTTATTTTATGGAGCAATAAGATATGTCGGTCCGCGCTGGAACGATAGGGATAATTCCTATCAGTTGAAATCCTTCTCTACTTTAGACCTTGGTCTTAATGTATTAACATCAAGCGGCCTGATATTTAATGTTCTGGGGAATAACTTAACTGATTCGCATGGATTAACAGAAGGTGATCCTCGTGATCCAACTACCCAAAACGGGCGGCCCATATTAGGTCGTTCTTTTAAATTCTCTATTGGGGTGAAATTTTAATACATGCAAAGCCCGGTAGTTAATTATTATTGCCGGGCTTTTTTCTTAAAATTTTGCTTGGATTAAGTCCATTAAAAAATGTTATGAATGCCAAAAATAAAATTACATTACTCAATGAATAAGGAAATTCTTTATGTCGAACTGGAAAATCCGTTTCTCTCTCTACCTTAATTACTTTATCTTTGCTATTTTATTAAACACTGTAGGTATTGTAATTGCTCAAGTAATTGAGGATTACAATGTGAGCAGAATGACGGCGGGCAGCTTGGAGGCATTTAAAGATTTATCTATTATGATTTCCTCTTTCCTAATCGCTTCTTATGTCCCTAAGTTCGGCTATAAGAAATCTATGATGCTCGGGCTTATGCTTGTCCTTTCAGTATCAATTTTAATTGCCGCAGTAACTCAGTATTGGGTAACTCCAATATTATATATGGTAACAGGTGCCAGTTTTGCAATTATGAAAATTTCCGTTTATTCGACTGTGGGATTAATTACAAAGAATCAAAAAGATCACACGGGATTGATGAATATACTTGAGGGAACCTTCATGGTAGGCTCTTTAACCGGCCCGCTCTTCTTTTCGGTGATGATTGACATTAGCCATTGGAATCAGACTTATTGGATTATTGCAATTTTAACTTTACTTGCTTTGGCCCTTTTGTTTATTACGGATTTGGATGAAAGCAGCGTACATGAAAAAGCGGAAAAATCTAATTTTGCCGAGATGTTTCGGCTGATGAAATATTCATTTGTTTGGGTATTTATTATTTGTGCTTTTTTATATGTGATGATCGAGCAAAGCATTGGTACCTGGCTGCCAACTTTTGATAGAGAAATATTTAATCTTTCAAAAGCGCAGTCGGCTTCATTTTTAAGTATATATGCAGGCTCAATTGCACTTAGCCGATTTCTAGCCGGTTATCTGTCAAAAAAATTCTCGTGGCTTTCAATTCAAACAACCTTCTTGATTAGTGCGTTTCTTTTAATTTTATTTGTTTTGATTGCTTCCGACGGAAATGCAAAAGTAACATTTGATTATTGGTATCAAGCACCGTATTTAGCTTTCATATTACCTCTGGTAGGATTTTTTCTGGGCCCTGTTTATCCTACGATATGTTCAATAGTATTGAGCAAACTCGATAAAGTTGACCATAGCTCAATGACAGGATTAATAATTATTTTTTCCGCTCTCGGCGGTACTTCGGGTTCATTAATAATTGGAATGATTTCACAAAATTTTAATGTTCATACGGCATTCTTCTATCCACTATTACCTATTTCGCTTTTACTGCTTATTCTAAGACCATATAAAATATTAACCGATAAACATATTCTGCCCGAACAGGCAAATTGATATCTACTAAACTTTTAGGATCATTAATGCTTATTAAATGCAGCGTCGAGGATAATTTAAAATTACTGCTTTCGCAAGAAGATACCGATAAGGACTTTAAAATTACAATTGAAGATAAAGGACCTAAAAAATTTTTCCTCCGTTCCTTGGACGGAAAAAGATATGAAGTTGCCGGAACATATTATTTGTCAAATTTACTGCAAGAACTTGTTTTGGCTAAAGATCAAAATAAAAAGAACGTTGAACTTGACACAAATAAGATATTCGAGCTTCCGGTAGAAAGAATATCAAGAATGATTAAAAATTATTATTGGAACGGTCTTACTCGTTCGATTGATACCGAGGGTTTGCAAAAAATAATGTCGGATTCAAAAGCCGAGACCGATTTCTCCATTATTTATGTTCCGCACTCGGACAGTGAAGCATATCAATACTTTAAGAGAATTTCAAAAACAAAAAGTTTTAAAGATTTGAAAGTCTTTAAACTTCCTGCTAAAATAACTCCGGAATTCGTGTTGAACATCACTAATCAGCCCGGGGTTTTAAGTCTTGCCCTTAAAAAAAACAGGCGGGGAAAAATCGAAGGTGTTCCCTTTGTTGTCCCAGGCGGGCGTTTTAATGAAATGTACGGATGGGATAGCTATTTTATATCCTTAGGATTATTAAATGATGGGAAAATCAATCTTTCGAAATGTATGACGGATAATTTTATTTACGAAATTAAACACTACGGTAAAATTTTAAATGCGAATAGAAGTTATTATTTAACTCGTTCTCAACCTCCGTTTTTAACTTCAATGATACTAGAAGTTTACAAAAGATTACCCCGTAACAAAACTAATAAGAGATGGTTAAAACAAGCAGTTCAAACGGCAATTAAAGAATACAAAACAATATGGATGAATTATCCTCATTTGACATTTACGGGATTAAGCAGGTATTTCGGAGACGGCATTGGGATGCCCCCCGAAACCGAGCCTACGCATTTCGACTCTATTTTAAAACCTTTTGCCGATAAAGCAAATATGTCTCTTCATATTTATCGCCAAAAGTATTTGAATAGGGAAATTGTCAACAAGAAATTAGACGATTATTTTATTCATGACAGAAGTATGAGAGAATCCGGACACGATACAAGTTATAGACTTGAAGGACGAAGTGCTAACCTCGTTACGGTAGATCTTAATTCGCTTTTGTTTAAATATGAAGTTGATATTGCAAGAATATTATTGGAGGAATTTGAAGGTTCTCTTTTGTATAGAAACGGAGCGGTTGAAAAAAGCGAAGATTGGTTAAAACTAGCAAAGAAAAGGAAATTATTAATCAACAAATATTTATGGAACGATAGAAGAGGGATGTTCTTTGATTATGATTTTGTTAAAAAGCGTCAAACTAATTTTGTTAGCGCTACTTTGTTTTATCCTCTTTGGGCCGGGCTTGCTTCTAAAAAACAAGCTGCTAAATTAATAAAGATTGCATTGCCTTTGCTGGAAGAAAGCGGTGGGATTGTTGCCTCCACAAAAGATTCACGGGGAAGAATAAGCAAAAATCGACCCCAACGCCAATGGGACTATCCATTCGGTTGGGCCCCTCACCAAATGATTGTTTGGCAAGGTTTGAAAAATTATGGCTATAATAAAATTTCGGAACGATTAGCTTATAGATGGTTGTTTACCATCATTCGGAATGCAGTTGATTATAACGGTACAATTCCCGAAAAATACGATGTCGTCTCTCGAAGCCATAAAGTCTTTGCAGAATATGGAAATGTTGGCACCGAGTTCCGCTATATTACAAAAGAGGGGTTCGGCTGGATGAACGCTTCTTTTCAGATTGGCAAAACTTATCTTTCCGATGAACATTTAGAAGCTTTAAATCGCCTTGTTCCACCCGAGTGGTTATTTTAAACCACCTTAAAACGTAGTTTGAACACTACCAACAATCGATCACCCGGTGCGCCAAATTCAGGGTTACAAAATCGTTTTTGGCATTTCTATTGGTTAAGATAATAATGCTAAACTTACGTGAAGGTACTCTGTAAATAATATTTCTAAACCCTTCGGTACTACCCGTGTGGTAAACCACGTACTTATCTCTGTAACTTTCAATCCTCCAGCCGTAGCCGTAGTCGAATTTTCTACCGTTATTTAATGTTCCTCTTGTAAAAGCCTGTTGTAACAATTCAGGCGAAATAAGTTTACCGGTGTAAAGAGCTTGGTCCCATTTGTACAAGTCTTTTAAATTTGAGTAAATTCCACCATCGCCTAGTACAGCACTCGTAATACTTTGGTCTGTTCTGATAACCGTATCTTTCTTAATTGTGTAGCCGAAAGCTCTGTTAGGTATTGTGTTGATTCCTTTTTCGTAAGCAAGCGTGTTGTGCATTCCCAATGGGCGGAAAATGTTTTTCTGCAAATATTCTCTAAAGGGCATCCCGCTGATTTTTTCAACGACTAACGATAAAATGGCGTAACCGGTGTTGCTGTATTTGTGTTGCTCTCCCGGTTGGAAATAAAGTGAATCCGTGTCCATTATCATTCTCAGTACATCTTTATCTTTAACTTGAACGGTTGCCGTATCGGGAATAAGGCTTGCATAATCGAGCAGCCCCGATGTGTGTTGTAAAAGATTTTTAATTGTTATTTTGTTTGTAAAATCGGGGAGATTGGGAAAAATCGATTTCAGCTTTGTTTGAAAGTCCAATTTGCCTTTTTCAATTAATTGTAAAATGCACATTGCCGTAAATTGTTTTGTGACGGAAGCAAGTCTAAAATTCGTGGAATCCGTAACAGGGATATTTTCTTCAACGTTAGCCAATCCGTAGCCTTTTGAGAAAACTACCTTGCCGTTCTTAATTACCATTACAGCCGCACCGGGTAAGTGAGGATTGTTGTACGCTTTAAAGATATTATCCATTTTAGAATCTACGGGTTTAGAGCAGCTCGTAAAAAAAGTAATCGTGATCAAAAGAGTTAAAACAATCAGCGTATTTGTTTGTTTTCCCAATTTAGTCTCCCTTTCTATTTAATTATTTGTCAGGCTGTTTTAATGCAGATTCGTTCGCTTCTATTTCAAGTAAAATCCAGCAGAGAAAAATCCAACCCAGTGTTTGGTGGAAACAGGAGCGGTCAAGCCCATGTGCGTTCCCTTGACAGGCAATACTCCTTCCGTTAAAGTATCGGAATATTTAAAAAGTTTGCCTTCAATATTTTTACCGGTTAAATCTCTGACAATTTTTGTGGTTGTTAACAGTCCCATTATTATTGGGTAGCGTCCACACCATAGCGGAATCGGCTTGCTGTTATTGTGCCAAATCTCATGCGTTAAATTCAACAAATCGTCTTTGTCGATTGTTCGCTGAATGTAAGTGTGAATAATTCTTTGATCGTTTCCAGTTGCAGTTTTGTGTGCGGCAGAGTCAAGTCCGTAGGGCGAATTGTCGAAATCTTTTCCGTAGTGATTTGCGTCGTTGGAAATGAGGAAGAAAATATCTTTACCCAATTTGTAATTTTTTTCTTTAATGTAATTTTCAATAATTGTTGCTAATTGACTGCTGATTGAATCGGCGCGGTTAAAATTCATTCCGGTAACCATAATGGGAGTGATAGTTAGGTTTCTGTTGTAATGCTGTAAAAAGGGGATAAGGGCTTCGATTGAATGTTCAATCCTTTGTGCTTTGTTACTTACCATTAAATATTGAGGTGAAATTTCTTTTTTGATTTTCTCCCGAAGCGGCGAGATGTTCACATTGCCGTAAGGTCCGTGCCAGTATTTGTAGCGTTCAAGGATAAGAACGTTCCGAGGGTCGTGCATTGCTCGGCGAACCGTTCCGTGAGTTACACCGAATATTACAATTTCCTTTGCTTTAATCAGTGGATAGAGCGGATAGTAAACTCTTCCGGCGTATAGGAAATCGTCGTGTGGTGAAATTGCAGCAACCAAATTCTTGTTTGTAAAAGAATATTTCCCTTTAGCGTTTTGCTCTAAGTAAGAAATTAATTTATCCATTTCTTTTGCTCGCCAGCAGAAGCCTACCGTGTCTCTAATGGGACGGATGTTCTGAGCGGAAATTACAGTTGCGATTAAAACGAAAAATAATGTTAATGTTTTCATTGTTACCTCCAACCGTTAATGCAAAATTAAATGAAGAATAGTTATTAAAAAAGATATTCTCAATCACTTGGATTCGAGAAGAGTTCTAATCTTTTTAAGTTCTTCTAAAATTTTAATTAGCGTTTCTTCTTCGGAAATAGGTTTTTCGTATTCCGAAACGGAAACTTTCAGTTGATTATTTTTGACACGTTGCCGCAGTTCTTCGAGAAGCTCGGGACCATTTGTGAGTCCGGCAAAAATTCCTTCGTAGCCGGTAGAAGTCGGACTTTGCCCGGCGGTTTGGATGCGCAAAGAACCGATTCCTAAAAGTCTGTCGTAAGGAGAACGGTGGTAAGAAAAATCCGTAATTGCCTTAAAGGGGATGTTCTGTTCGTTGCGGGAGATAATCGCTTTGTGAATCGTAATTCTTTCAGGAGTTATTTCATATTTGAGATTTTTAAACCAAGTGAAAATTAACGGAACGGAAATTATCCAAAGAAGTACGATAATTCCCACCGTAATCGGCCAAAGAGTTCCGGACACTTCCGCACTGCTTGTATTACCGTCTAACGGGATTACAAGCTGTAAAAATAAAGCGGTAAGCAAAATGAAGAATGTCCATGTTGAGAGGGCTAAGATACTTTTGGTCAATAATTTTTTGTGCGGGTAAAAAATCATTTTTTCCATCTCTAATTTCCCTTTAATTAAATCTTAAAAGTTCATTGTAATTTTTGTTGAAACTTTTTAACGTAGGTCGGTAAACAAAAGACAAAGCAAGAACGATTAACACAACAAGTAAAATAACAGGGCTCTGCGAAAAAAGAAAAACCGCTATATTGATTAGATTGTTGATGAACAGCAAACCCAAACGTAAAACCGACAAATATTTGAATTGTTCGACTTTCTCTTGAAGTTTTACGGTTTTAATTTTGTTCTTCATAAAATAACCGTAAATAAAACGTGCAAGTAGAATTGTAAAAGCATTGGAAAAAATTGCTGTCAATAGCAGTTCGTTTTGGAGGTTGTCCGCGGGACTTAAAAATTTGCTAAGTACTACAACGTAAACAGCGGCTGCAAAAAATATTTGAACGGCGGAGAGAAAGTTAAATAAGTTTTTCAGCTTCTCAAAAAGTTCTTCGGTTTGTTTTAATTCATTTTCCATACTAATAATTTAATTTAAAATTGTAATTGTCGCAAACGGAGATTTGCATTTTAGTATGGTCAAAGGCTCAATAGAATATCGGCAAAATTCAGGATTTTGCATTTATTAGGTTTAACGTTTATATTTAACAACTAAATAACCACAATAATTCAAGACCTTGTTTTCCTACTTCTTTTAATCCTGCTATTTAAAAGAGTTTCTTGATTATTGAAAAACAATAAATAAAAGTAAAGGAATACCATGCAAGTATCAAACCAAAAAGTAGTGTCTATTCACTACACATTGACAGACAACGAGGGTCAAATATTAGACACTTCCAACGGCAGAGAACCGTTAGCTTATATTCAAGGAATGCAAAATATTATTCCGGGATTGGAATCAGCATTGGAAGGTAAAACTACCGGCGATAAAGTTCACGTAGTTATTTCTCCCGAGAATGCTTACGGAAATCGTAACGAAGAATTAATGCAAGCCATACCACGCTCGGCTTTCGGAGATGTTGAAGACATTCAGCCAGGAATGCAATTTCAAATGGAAACGGCAAACGGTCCTATTATTATTACCGTTACCAAAGTCGAGGGCGACGAAGTCTTTATCGATGGTAATCATCCGTTGGCCGGACAAGAACTGACTTTTGATGTGGAAATTATGGATGTGCGGGACGCTACGGCGGAGGAAATTGAGCACGGACATGTTCACAGTTAAAATCAACAGTTAATTTTAAGCCCGATTTTATGTCGGGCTTTTTTGTTTTCCTACTATCATTTTAAAACTACGTTAGGGAAACAA
>WFQV01000216.1 GCA_015486905.1 Melioribacteraceae bacterium
TGCCCTCTATTCCTTTGTACCTCTGTACCTCTGTGCCTTTGAACCACTAAACTTCTAAACCGCCGAAGGCGAACTAAACCTCTAAACGAAGACCGAACGAATTACGATTGACGAGTACTCGAATTAACTCAATCTTCTTACGTCTTGCTTTTTGCCTCTTGCGATTAACGAGTGATAGGACGCTGATTGGATAGAACACGGATGACACGGATTGTTGCGGGATTTTCGCGGATTGGTTTTAGGTTGACTAAGAATTTCACTACGCTGTTCTAACTGATTTTATTCGATTATTCTGTCGGGATTGTTTTTAACAAAATTTTTCCAACTGCCGGATTTTGAATTTACGGAATTAAAATTAAATGCGTGACAAATAGCCGCGGCAAGGGCGTCCGTTTCATCAAATTTCATCTCGTCGGTTTTGATTGAAAGAAGTTTTGAAACCATAAATTTTACTTGCTCCTTCGAAGCATTGCCGTTGCCCACAACCGCCTTTTTAATTTCGCGCGGAGAATATTCGCCGGGTTTCAGTTTATTATTAGCTGCGGCAAGTAGCGCTACACCCCGTGCGTACCCTATTTTTAATGCGGACTGAACGTTCTTGCCGTAGAAAGCCGTTTCGATTGAAAACTCGTCCGGTCTGAAACGGAAAATTAATTTTTCCAAAGAATCGTAAATGGTTTTTAACTTTACGGGGAGGGATTTGTACCTGCCAAGTGGGAGAATGCCGGATTCCAAATAATGTAATTGATTTCCGTCATATTCAATGATCCCGTAACCGGTAAAAACGGTTCCGGGATCAATTCCTAAAATAATCATCATTATTCTTCCACAAAATCTGCGTTTGTGAAAACGTTCTGAACGTCGTCGTTATCTTCCAGGCTGTCTATTAATTTTTCCAATTTTTCTGCCGTTTCTCCCGAGACCTCAACGGTGTTCTTGGCAACCCATTGAAGGGAGGCGTTTTCCATTTGCAATCCTGCATCCATTAGCGCTTTTCTAACGTCTTCGAAAGTGTCCAGTTCGGTTGTTATTTCAAAAAAGTCGTCATCGAATTGTAAATCCTCGGCACCGGCTTCAAGAACTATTTCCATTATTTCGTCCTCCGTTTTACCTTGAGCCGGAAGTGTAATAATTCCTTTTCGGTCGAACATCCATGCCACCGAACCCGATTCGCCCAAACTTCCGCCGTGCTTACTTAACAGGTGACGAACGTCCGCAACGGTCCTGTTCTTATTGTCAGTCATGCTTTCAATCAATATTGCAACGCCGCCGGGTCCGTATCCTTCGTAGTTAATTTCGGTGTAGCTAACGCCTTCCAACTCTCCGGTTGCTTTTTTAATTGCACGATCAATATTATCCGCCGGCATATTTGCCGACTTGGCATTGTCCACAGCAAGACGCAGTCGTGGGTTAGCATCAGGGTCTCCGCCGCCTTGGCGTGCGGCAATGGTTATTTCCTTAATCAATTTGGTAAAAAGTTTTCCTCTCTTTGCGTCAACTGCCGCTTTTTTCCTTTTAATTGTTGACCACTTTGAGTGACCGGACATATTTCTTCTCCTTTAGTTGGTTTTTAAATCTTTAATTCTCAATTGAGGATAAGTCCTTCCGTTTCTCGAAATTTTGTCAATCGTAAACACAATATCAACAGAATTTCCGTTATTTTCAATCTTCTGCGAATATCCCCCGAGTTTAAATCCAATTGCGTCAAAAATCTTATCGGAGCCGTTTTGCGCAAAGGAAACCACAAGGTGGTCGGTCCCTACTATTCGCGGGTAAGAAGCTGTTCGTACTCCTTCGGCAAGGAAAACGGGGCGCAGGTTGTGAGGTCCGAAAGGTGCAAACTGTTCAAGAATTCTAATAAACTTAGGGGTTATTTCGGACAAATGAATTTTTGCATCTACGGAAATTTCCGGAACAACTTCATCCGGTGAAAGTTTTTTCCTTACTATTTGATTCAATCTCCTGCGGAATTCGGGAATTTTGTCAATCTCAATCGCTAATCCTGCGGCAGCTTCGTGACCTCCGAACTGCAGCAGTAGGTCTTGAGTTTCCTCCAGTGCTTCGTAGATGTTAAATCCGGGGATACTCCTTGCCGAGCCTTTGGCAACGCCGTCAATTGTTGTTAACATAATTGAAGGGCGGTAAAATTTTTCTACCAATCTCGAAGCGACAATTCCAATCACTCCCGGATGCCAGTCGTCGTTGTGAAGAACAATTACCATATCGTTGTCCAAATCGGTTGTCTCATCGAGAAGTTCAAGAGCATTTGAAAATGTTGCCTCATCAATTTTACGCCGGAGATAATTGTTCTCTTCGAGACTTGCCGCGAGGTTTTCGGCTTCCGCCAAATTGTCGGAAATAAACAGTTCCACTGCTTTTTGAGCGTCGCCCAAACGTCCTACGGCGTTTATCCTCGGAGCAATTGTAAATATAATTTGTCCGGAGTTTAAATTCCCGGGTGTCATTCTTGCACTTTTCATTAAAGCTGCGATTCCCGGGCGCGGTTTAGCATTAATCAGCTCAATTCCCTTTCGAACGAGGATTCTGTTTTCATCGGTAAGAGGAACAATATCTGCTGCGCCTGCAAGAGCAACCAAGTCCAAATATTTTAGCACAAGGTCTTTATGACCGAAAGTGTCGGCAATTGCACGTGCAAGTTTAAATGCCACGCCGGCTCCGGAAAGATATTTAAAGGGGTAATCGTCCCCCGGTTTAATCGGGTCCAAAATTGCGTAAGCATCCGGCAGAACATCTTTGGGTTGATGGTGGTCGCAAATTATTGTTTCCATCCCCAATTTGTTGGCATGTGCAATTTCTTCAACAGCCGTAATCCCGCAGTCAACGGTAATAATCAAACCGACCTGCCGGTTGGAAAGTTCATCCATGCTTTCAATTGAAAGTCCGTAGCCTTCGGTAAGACGATTAGGAATGTAAATTTCGACGTTAGCATTAAGTTCTTTTAAGAACATATACATTAGCGATGCCGCGCATGTGCCATCCACGTCGTAGTCGCCGTACACGCAAATTTTTTCATTGTTAGTAATTGCAGAAATAACTCGTTTTGAAGCCTCTTCCATTCCAGCCATTAAGAAAGGGTCGTAAAGGTCATCCAAAGAAGGGCGAAAGTATTTCTTAGCTTCGAAAAAATTTGTAATGCCCCGTTGAATTAACAAGGAAGCCAAAATCGGTGAAATATTTAAACTGTCGGCAAGGGCAAGGGTTTTATTTCTTTCCGGTTGCTCTTTTAATTTCCATCTTTTTTTTAACATATTTCCAAATAGCGGAAGAAGGATTGATGACGCGAGCCTATAAGCCGAATTCTGTAATCCCACACAAGGCGGGACGGCAATTATTTGTCTCGACTTGACATTACTGCCACGCTCCAGCGGTCTACCCGAAGGAATTAAGAGCGGACAACTCTCTCCCTCATCGGGACTCCTTCTGCTTGACCTTGCACCGAGTGGGGCTTGCCTTGATTCCACTCCAGGGTGGAACTCCCTTCCGGGACCACCGTTATTACTAACGATGCGGTAGGCTTTTAACCTGCCTTTTCACCCTTACCCCGCAAATTGCGAGGCGGTATTTTTTCTGTGGCGCTTTCCGTTAGCCCGCCATTACAGCGGACTCCCCGGGTGTTACCCGGCACTCCGTCCTACGGTGTTCGGACTTTCCTCTACTCGCGCAATACAGCAACGAGTAGCAATTGCCCAGCTCGTGTCATCAATCTGTTCTTCTACTTCCATTTAATTATACATAACTACTTTAATGCACGAAATATAGTAAATAATTAGGAAATATTTTACCCTCGCTGAATCTTGTTTACAAATATTTTTTAAGATTGTCCCTCACTGTGCATTTATTTGTTATTTCTTTTTTCTTTCCAATATTTCTGATTTTTTTTAGAGCTGTTTCGAATGATGTATTGTAAAGTAAATCTTGGAAGGCTGGTTGCATTTGGATAAATTCAAGCCCTATTTGTTTTGAATCCTCTATTTCAACAAGAATATCAATATCACTATTTTTATCTGTGCCCCCACGAGAAAAGTTACAGCTAATAATGTTTAAACGAGCTATGCTAAAAATTAATCGCAGCTTATTTTTTAAACTCAAAATACTAAAAAAGCATCATCCTAATTTATCATTTTAATCCACATCTGTCCAAAACGATTAAATAAAAAATACTCCGGCTCAGCAAAAAAAAAGATACTGAGCCTAAATTTGCTTAAAAGGAACCGCTATGGACATAGCAATTTTCAGTCAAATATTACAGAAATTAAACAGAAGAAACCAACATGACAAGTAATTTATCACACAACTTGTCCCAACTTGTCGTGAAGTGAATGATTATTAGATTCGCATACATATAAAAGGCGTTTTTTACTGGAGGTTGAAATATCTATTAGCCAAGAGCCTTATGAATCCTCGCAGATGAAACTGCCGTTACAACTAATGACAAAAGACTATAACCTTAGCGCGGCAAAGCCGGCAACCAATTCCCCAATCTTAATTATTAAAAAAAGTTTAAAATACTTTGATAAAAAAACGAAGATTTGATTGAGGATAATATTCATCCTTAATCCTTTTCCAGGATGAAAGCGAAATGTGGCTAAAGCCTAATAATATTGTTTCCATTTCTAGCCCGTTGACTGAAGTCAACGGCAATATTGAGTAAAATTAACATCAAAGTTGAATGAAGTTAAAGTTAGAGTTGACTAAAGTTAACGGCAATGCCGACAAACTCAACATTCCATTATTCCAACA
>WFQV01000217.1 GCA_015486905.1 Melioribacteraceae bacterium
ACTCTCCGACGAATTCTCGAATTTCAATATGAACTATTTTCTGAATAAAGAAACGCACAAGTTAATCATTGCAATCGCAGGTGCAGACATAATGAAGAACGGAGGCGAAGTGCTCAAGTTGAATTTTACAGCCAACAGAGATATTCGCGGAAATCACGCCGAGGCATTGGAAGTAACCAAATTCCTTGCTAACGAAACGGACTTTACACAAAACGTAAATTCCGAGTCGATTGAGTTTATCGGAAAACCCACAGTTTACAAATTGGAACAAAATTACCCGAACCCGTTTAACCCTTCGACGGTGATTTCTTACAAAATACCGGATGACAACGTTGGTGTAACTTTGGTTATTTACAACATTCAAGGGAAGAAAATAAAAACCCTGGTCAACGGCAAACAGAATGCAGGTGTTTACAAAATAACCTGGAACGCTACAAACGATTACGGTGAGCGTGTTAGCACCGGCATTTACATCTACAGATTAATTACCGAAAAATATACTTCAACAAAAAAGATGATAGTTCTTAAGTAAATTCTATTAACAAAGCGGCGGGAGAAAACTTCCGCCGCTTAAAATAAAATAGGTGGAAAATGAAAAAGACATTAAAAATACTACTGTTACTGTTGCTTCCATTCTATTCAACTTTTGGACTAAGTCAGATAGGAGTTTCTATTCATGACACTACATTAGTTGTTGGAGATATTGCCTTAATTCCCGTTTACGTGGACAGCTCACTTACGGGTGAAAATGTTTCCTCGTTTAACTTACAGCTTCGTTTCGACAAAAATTATTTACGAATGGATTCGGTGAGAACGAACGGGACACTCACTTCGGGATGGGGCACGGTAACTTACAATACAAATACTCCGGGATGGATTTCCATTGCCGGCGCCGGTTCTAACGACTTGGCAGCGAAAGGCGCTCTTCTGTATTTAAAGGTGAATACACTACGCTCAGGAGGAGTTTACCTTGAATTTTCGGACACGCTTCACAATTTCTTTAACGAAGGTTCTCCGAGGATGTTAACGAAGCGAGGCTACATTCGTATTAATGCAAAGCCTTCTATTCAAGTCTCGCCTAACTACGCAACAATCACAACCGGAGAAACAAAACAATTCAACGTTTACTACGGAACTTCACCTTATTCTTGGAGCGTTACAAATAGTTCCGTCGCTACGATTGATACCAACGGATTGCTCACCGCCACGCAGAAGGGCTTTACTAAAGTCGTTTGCCAAGATGCCAACGGCATAATAGACACGAGCGACGGAGTTGTAGAGGTACGAGCGTTTCGTTTGACGTTGCGGGATACGTCGTATTACCAAGGCAATACGGTTGACATTCCTATTTATACTACCGATTTGAGCGGTTTAAATTACACGTCCGGAGAAATTTCCATTCAAATAAATGCTGATGTTTTAACACCGACGGAAATAATTAAAACAGGTACTTTATTGACGGGCTATTCCACGTCCCCTCAGTTTTCATTTAGAAATAATATCCTTAAGATTGGGTTTGCAGGTACGACTCCGCTAAACGGTTCGGGAATTTTACTTAAAATACGATTCCGAATTTCGTCCGCTAATACTTCCGGGACATACCTTAACTTCCAAAATATTCTATTTAACGAATCCGATTTGGGTAACGGAACGAATTCTTATTTTGATGTTTTACCACTGCCTGTGCTTTCTATTTCACCCAACACTGCTGATATAATCGCCGGGCAAACGCGAACGTTCACGGCATCCGGCGGAACGCCGCCTTACACTTGGAGTGTTAGTAATTCAGCTTTAGCTTCGATTACAAGCGCCGGCTTACTTACGGCTTTGAAAGGCGGGGTGATTACGGTTCATGCACAGGATACACACGGCGGCAGCGGAACTTCGGGAAATATTTACCTCTACGATACGGAAGTTAGCGTGCCTGATACTTCCCTCGAAATTGCAGGCACAATTAACTTACCGATTAAAATGGGTAATCTCTCCTCAAGCTATTCAATAGTTTCCTTACAAACCGACGTAGTTTTCGATTCTTCAATAATCAAATTCGACCAAGTGCTTACATCCGGTACGTCAACAAACGGCTGGACGTTCTCCGTTAATAATCGCGGAAATAGAATTGTGCTTGCAGGTGCAGGAGTAACAGGATTTAACACAGCAGGCACCATTTTAAAATTGAAGTTTCACGCTGCAGCGGGTGCGGTAGTAGGAAACCGCTCTAATGTAAATTTGGAAAACTTTATGTTCAACGAAGGTTCCCCGAATGCCAAAATAAACAATGGTAGAATAACAATTGCCACAAGTTCAACGCCACCGAACGCACCGTCGGGTATGAGTGC
>WFQV01000218.1 GCA_015486905.1 Melioribacteraceae bacterium
GATAATATCTCTACTATTAGAAAAGAATGTGAATCCTGGCAAAATGACCGTAATAACAAAAATTCAGAAATCAATTGGCAATTTACTACATCTGATGCTAGAATTAAGCTTAGAAGGCTTTATCCGACATTACATAATTGACGTGACACTAGAACCTTTTCAAATGGACCTGTTTCGTGAGGAGGCACAGCAAGATTTACAGGAACAGACACCAGTTTCACTATTTATTGACACCTTTCAAAATGCTTTTGGCATTGACGTTAGGTATGAATTATTAGATAAACCATTACTTAAAGAACTTAAGCAGTTTAAAAAAATATTTTTAAGTGACAACGAAGTGTTTGTCTTCTCAAATCAGGGTAGTATTCCTGACCTAAAGATCAAAAAAGACGATTTCAATAAGATTAAAGAATTGGAAGAAGAGATACCCAATCCTGAACCGATTATCCTGAATGGCATAGTGGAAGAACTTAAGTACAGTAAGCTAAAAGTACGTATTCAAACGGCTGAAGGCATTGTAGATGGTTTTTTGTCGGGAGATCTGTCATCGGATGATATAGCCGCATATTGGGGTAAAGAGGTTACCATTACAGGCATCTCACACTTTAAACCTGGTGGGAAATCTATTGTTGAGATTGAACGTGTATTTGAAGCAGACGACAAGGACAATTATTTTTCCAGAAAGCCAAAATCAGAAACTGTAGAACAGCAACTACAGCGGCAGATAACTGAAAAAGGAGGCAACCATTTTTCAGAAATTGTGGGTAAGTGGCCGGGCGATGAAGATTTTGAGGAACTGACTAAAATGTTGACAAAATGAATCGGTTTATACTTGATACTAATATTTGTCTAGCTTATGTCAGAGGTAAAAGTGAGCTTTATGGAGCTGTTGAGCAAAAACTTAATCTACTAAATCCCGATACATTGACAATCATCTCTGTTGTAACTAAAGCTGAACTTTTATCCTTGGGACTAAAGAACGGATGGGGTAAAAAGAAATTAAGTAAACTGGAGAAATTGCTGAATAAAATGTACATAATAAACATTAACGAGAGTGATAAGGCTTTAATAGAAGCTTATGCAAAAATAGACGCTTACAGTCAAGGGCGCTTACAGGAAGTTCCTCTTGAAATTATTTCACGTAATTTGGGTAAAAATGACCTCTGGATTGCGGCAACAGCATTTGTAACCAATGCTGAACTGGTACCAACTGATAGTGATTTTGACCACCTTAATGGAACGTGGATCACTGTACATAAATTTTAAATAGGAATAATCAATATAGATGAAAAACACGAAAGCACAACATTCGCTAAATGCAATTTGGTCCCAACTCTACGAGCTTTCCGGTATTTTTGAGCGAGCTCAAAAATCCCCCGCCCTCGATGTGGAATTCCTTTTAGCGCCTCCGTTACCCCTCCTCTCGGCTCAATTCATAAATTTTTAACAATAGTACACTTTGAAAATATCCCGGCTGCGGAAGTTGAAAAAGAAATAGTTGATTATTTGTCCGTGATTGACGGCGAAGAAAGAGCCGGCTTAGCCGTGAGCAAAATGCTCTACAAAAATAAACGCCCGGAAATTATTCTGACCTAAACCGTCGGAAGTTTATTCTCCCGGCGGTTCTTTACTTCAAAATTTATTATCTCACAAATTAAATTTAAGGTAAGAAAATCCCTTTAAGCGTTTGAGTTGATTTGCCTCAAAACGGCGAAGGTTTGATCTAGTTTTTTGCAATCGAAGAAACCCCGGAGACATCGGTTTCAACCTTTTCGGGGTTGCCCTTGTATTTAATTGAACTTGCACCTGAGGCTTCCGCCGAAAGGAATTTTTTTGCGAAAACGTAAGCGCTTGAAGCTCCGCTTACGTCCACGTCAACGTAATCCGCTTCCAATCCGGTCGAATTTAAAGAACTTGCACCTGAAACTTCAGCAGTTAATTTTTCTACTTTTCCTGTTAATTTTATTTCGGATGCCCCGCTGGAGACGACGTCAAATCTTTTGGAATTAATGTTCAGTACAACAATCTTATTAACGCCGGAAGATTCCAAACTTTTTAAGTCCGGAGTGGTAACTTTAAGTAAAAATTTCCTACGCGGCGCCAAATAGCGGGAAGAGCTGATTTCCAAAGTACCGTTATCTACTTCCGCTTTAATGTATTTCAACAAATTACTTTCGGCTCTAATCTTAAGTCCGGGATTTTCACCTACCGCCACTTTAACGCAAAAAGCTCCGGAGACATCTACCTTATCGAAATTTGTCAATGATTTTTCAACCGTCTTGAGTTTGCCGTTGCCTCGAACGCCCCAAGTTTTGCACCCTACAAGCGCAAGGCTTAAAACTAAAACAACCGCTAATATTTTTAATTTTGTCATTTTCATTGAATTATTTGTTTTTTTCACTTTTTAAGACGTGTTGTTAATTCAAAAGTTTCGGACAAGAAAAAATAATTGAGATAGGACGCAGATTTAATAGAACACGGATGACACGGATTGTTGCGGGATTTTCGCAGAAGGGAATGGGACGCAGATTAATCAATTAAGAATTAAGAATTAAAAATTAAAAATTTTCTGTTTGCTGCTCACTGTTATATTTTAACTGTTCTCTTCTTTGCCTCTTAGTCTCTTTGTCCCTTTGTACATCTGAACCTTTGAACTATTCAATATTGACCTGAGTGACGAGTCTTAAGTCTTAAGTAATCAGCTTTCAACA
>WFQV01000219.1 GCA_015486905.1 Melioribacteraceae bacterium
GTACTAATAGAAGTCCTTTTTCCATTTTCCCAATAAATAATTTGATAGTACGGACTTCTTTTTGTTTTAGATAGGTACATAATTTTAACTCCTTTTTTTCCTCTTTTACGTCCCAAAAAGTTCATACAAAAGTTCGTAAAAACTTTCCCGAAATATCAAAAGTCAGATGACCTTTTTAATAAAAATGTTTTTAAAAAAGCCGTTTTTTTTATTATTTTTGCGGTGCATCCTTAGCTCAGTTGGTAGAGCATCTGACTCTTAATCAGCAGGCCGGGGGTTCGAGTCCCCCAGGATGCACAAAAGCCTTGTAAATCAAGGCTTTTTTAATGCCTAATTTTTTTACCCGGAATTCCGGATGGGGATTTCGGGTTTTGTTAGGAATACTTGGAATTGGTAATGAGGGAAATCGATTATTTAGTTCGCCCTTTTTGAATTATTGTAGCATTGCCCTTATGATTTTCAACAACTTTAATAGCATTAGAGTTTTGGAACGTATGCATATAAGCGTGATGTACTGTTAGAAGCAAATCTTGAAGTTTTTGGTCTTTTTCAAGCGACATAATTTTTAAACCGAGTTCCATTGCTTTTTCTTTGTGGATATGCCGTCCATGAGAGTAAGTTTCGTCAGGTTCCGACAAATATTTCAATATGGATTCTATTTTTTCATCTGCGTTTTTATCTGTTGAGAACATATTAACTTTTAACCAATCTCTCGCTAACTGTTCCGACCACTTAATTGCATTCTCGCAAATTTTTAAAAATGTCGGCGGAAATTGTTGCAAACGAATTTTCCAGTATTCAATATTTTTGTTTTCTTCCAAATCGTTTTTTGCCTCTCTAAATTCTTGGATAATTAACTTTGCGGGAATACCATTAAATTGAGGGTCAATTGGACCTAAGTTTGACTGACTACCCATTACAATCTCCTTGGAAGCAAGGGCAACTAAAGTTCCGGCAGACATAGCTATTTGAGGAACAAAAACAATAATATCATTATTAAACATCTTTAATAAGTAATCAACTATAGATTCAGTAGCAGCAACATTACCGCCTTGTGTGTGCAATATTAAGTCTAATCCTTTTGAACGATCTAAGCCATGTATCGCAGACATAAATAACTCTTTATCTGAATCGTGTATTGCGGTTGCTTCGTTCGGACGATTAAGAAATCCAGAATAGTAAGCGATAATGTTTCTTCTTCTGTAATTGTAAAGTTTCTTTAAATATTTTTTTCGTATAGCGTCAAGAGCAGAGGGATAGTTAGTAATTTCTTTGTATAGCTCGTTCCAGTTAGGCATTATTGTAATTGGGCTTTTTCTGAGAGTCTATTGTTGTATATGTTTCAATATCTTCACCAAAGAAAAAAGAATAACCATCGTAAATTGGGTAAGGAATCTCTTTATTTTTCTCACCCCTTTTTTCAGAGATACCGTATTTTTTAAAAATTTTCTTTGCCTCTTCGTATATTTCGATTGCTTCCTTTGTGTCTTTATCTGTTATTTTCTTTCCCATTTCAGCCTCGATATTTATTTTAACTTTCTTAATTTAATTAATGGGATTACAAATTGCAAATTTTTTTTGTTCCATCGGAAATACGCCAAGCTTTATAAAATTTTCTCCTTTTACCAATAATCAATCGTAGGGGACGCCCCCGCATTTTGAGGGATTGCGTCCCCTACAACATGCAGATTAATAGCTCGTAGGGACAGCTCGTGAGCTGTCCCCGTGACGAGATGTAGGGACAACTCGCGAGTTGTCCCTACAAATTACGTTAATACTCAACGGGGCCGCAGGGACAAGTCGCGACTTGTCCCTACAGTTAGAAAAGCAAAGCATGTCTCCAGATGTTCCTCCCTGCCAACGGTTTTTTGTAACACAAAATTTCCTTAATTTAATGATTATTAATTTAGGGTTTAATGCATGATTAAAAAGCTTTTCCAAAATTACATTTCTTCCATTTCCAAGAAATTCTCCCACACGGAAACAAGCGAAATGGGCTACAGATTAGATTTTGAATTACTTTTACAAGGAATTTTTGAAGAAATTAACGTTCACAGAATTGACCACGATCCCAAAGCGGTAGGAGGCAACAAGCCAGATTTTATTGTGCTTAAAAATAGCATTCCTATTTTGTACATTGAAACTAAAGACATAGGCGTCTCTCTTGACAAGATTGAAAAATCCAACCAAATGAAAAGATACTTTGGGTACGCTAATTTGGTACTTACCGATTACGTTGAATTTCGCTTTTACAGAAACGGGCAACAATACGAAGAGCCTATTAAAATTGCCGAGTACGACATTCGCACCCGCAAGATTACTCCACTTCCTGAAAATTATGAACACCTTGCAAAGTCTTTAATTGATTTTACCCAATCCTACAAAGAGCCGATTAAAAGCGGGCTTCATCTCGCTAAAATAATGGGAGGCAAAGCGCAAAGAATCAGAGACAATTTGCTTCATTTCCTTTCAATTGAATCGGAGAAAAATTCGGAAATACTGAAGGTTTACAAAACGATTAAAAAACTGCTCGTTCACGATTTGAAGCCCGAAGCTTTTGCCGATATGTACGCGCAAACTTTGGTTTACGGACTTTTCGTCGCGCGGTATTTTGACGACACGCCGGAAAATTTTTCCAGAAGGGAAGCCCGCGACCTTGTTCCTCGCTCTAATCCGTTTTTGCGTCATTTCTTCGACCACATCACCGGTCCCGATTTTGACAAACGGCTTGAGTTTATTGTTGACGAGCTTTGCGAAGTCTTTTCTCACGCGGATGTGCCGGAACTAATGAAACAATATTTTCAAATAGACGAAACGGGAAGCGTTCACGAATCGCCCGACCCCGTAATTCATTTTTACGAAGATTTTCTGCGGGAGTACGACCCCGACTTGCGAAAGAAAATGGGCGCTTACTACACGCCTTTGGCGGTTGTGCGATTCATTGTGCGGGCTGTGGACTACTTGCTAAAAACAGAATTTAATTTATCGAAAGGTTTGGCGGATTCAACAAAATTGGAAGATGGCGCTCACAAAGTTCAAATTCTCGACCCGGCAACCGGCACGGGAACTTTCCTCAGCGCTGTTATTCGGGTTATTTACCAAAGGTTCAAAGAGAAGGGACAAACAGGCAGATGGCCCGCATACGTGCACTACGATTTGCTACCGCGCATTCACGGTTTTGAAATAATGATGGCGCCTTACACAATTGCTCATCTAAAACTAAGCCTGGCTTTCAAAGCTACCGGCTTCCGCCATTTTAACCGTAGATTGGGAATTTACCTCACCAATGCATTGGAAGAACCTCACAATTTTGATGACGATCTTTTTGCCGCTTTCGGTTTTGCCGAAAGTATTGCAGAAGAATCCAAAGAAGCAAATTTGATTAAAAGCGAAACGCCAATTATGGTTGTGCTCGGCAACCCCCCTTACAGCGTGAGCTCCTCGAATAAAGGAAGGTTGATTACCGATTTAATTAAAGTTTACAAAGAGAATTTAAACGAAAGAAACATTCAGCCTCTTTCCGACGATTACATTAAATTCATTCGGTATGCCGAGCATTACATCGAAAAGAACGGCAGCGGAATTGTGGCGATGATTACAAACAACTCTTTCCTCGACGGTATTATTCACCGCCAAATGCGTAAACATTTACTGGAAACATTTGACGAAATTTACATCTTGGATTTGCACGGCAACGCTAAGAAAAAAGAGACCGCCCCCGATGGCGGCAAAGACGAGAACGTTTTCAACATTCAGCAAGGTGTCGCAATTTCAATCATGGTTAAAAAAGGAAATGCAACTCCTCAAAATTTGCGAGATTCCTCGAAAAACAAAAAACTTGCTACAGTAAAATTTGCTGAGATTTACGGAAAGCGAGAAGAAAAGTTTAAAGTTTTGAATGAAAATAAGTTAATTTCGATAGAATGGAAAGAATTAAAATTAATGAGTCCATATTTCTTCTTTACAGTTAAAAACTTTAGTGCAAAAATACTTTATGACAACGGTTTTAAGGTAGAAAACTTATTTAGAGATTATGCTTCTGGTGTGGCTACCGCTAAAGATAGCTTCATTATTAAAAATACTGTTCAGGAGATAAAAGAACTAAAAAGTAATTTTGAGAATTTTAGTAATGAAGAAATTGCACTTAAAAATAATTTGAAAATTAAAAAAGTCGAAGAAGTAAGAAATGATTTACCTAATATTCTTGAAGATTATTCTAAAATTCTCTATAGACCCTTTGATTTAAGATACTCACTCTATTCAGAAACAAGCGATGGGGTTTTTCAAAGACCCCGTGCTGAAATAATGAAGAATCTATTGAAAGATAATATTGCAATATTAACTTGTAAAAAACAATCAACATTTAATTTCCAACATATTTTTATTTCAAAAAACATTACAGATCGTTGTGCTGTTTCTTTACAAACAAGCGAGGTGGGTTACCTTTTCCCCCTTTACCTTTATTTAGAAGACGGTACAAAAGTCCCGAATCTCAACAAAGAAATTTGGGACAGAATAAACGATAAAGTAGGAAAGACAGAGCCCGAAGAAATTTTAGATTACATTTACGCTGTTTTGCATTCGCCGACATACCGCGAGAAATACAAGGAGTTTTTGAAAATAGATTTTCCGAGAGTTCCTTGCCCAAAGGACAAAGAGACGTTTCGCAAATTGGTTAAATTGGGAACGGAGCTGCGTCAAATACATTTGCTTGAGTCTCCAAAAGTAAATGAGTTCATTACCACCTTTCCCCAAATGGGCTCGGACGTAGTCGAAAAAGTGAAATTTGAAAAAACAGCTGAGGGCTTTGGCAAGGTTTGGATTAACAACGAGCAATATTTTGGTAACGTACCGGAAGTTGCGTGGAGTTTTTACATCGGTGGTTACCAACCGGCGCAAAAATGGTTAAAAGACCGGAAGGGCCGCAAATTAACAAACGAGGACATTGAACATTACCAGAAAATCATCGTTGCCCTCACGGAAACAGACAGAATAATGAAAGAAATTAACAAAATAAATTTCATTTAACCATCTTTGTAGGGGACGCCCCCGCATTTTGCGGGGTTGCGTCCCCCACAACAGGCAGATTAATAGCCCGTAGGGACAGCTCGTGAGCTGTCCCCGTGATGCGATGTAGGGACAACTCGCGAGTTGTCCCTACGAATTACGGACAGAAAAATATAGGGTGAAACAAAATGAAAAACAGAAAACCAAACAGGCTGCCGTTTTTCGATTATTCAAATCCCGCGTGGTATTTTGTTACCATTTGCACGAAAAATCACATTCCATATTTCGGTAATGTTCGGGACGAAAATATGATTTTAAATCAATTTGGGGAAATTGTTAAAAACGCATGGATTTGGCTAAACGAACAATATGATTATTGTAAATTGGACGAATACATCGTTATGCCAAACCATTTTCATGGGATAATTATTATTGATCCCGATTTTAATAACAATGAGCGTAGGGACAGCTCGCGAGCTGTCCCTACAAATTACGTTAAATTTCAACAAAGTAGGGACAAGTCGCGACTTGTCCCTACAACAAAAGAATCAATAAAATATATTAAAATCAAATCCTTATCCGAATTGGTCGGAGCA